>JAUWNN010000110.1 GCA_030612625.1 Caldifarciminota bacterium | reverse complement strand
TTATCCGCGGGGTTATGTTTTGGGCCATTCCGGTCTCTAACCCGGTAGAAGCCGAAATATGGAGGTGGCCACCTTGATTGGTAAGTGGGCTGCACGCGGCTACTCGCAGTCGGTGCTCGAGTCGATTCGGACCCAGGTGTTCGATGTCAGCGCTCCGGTCGGACCGCAACGCGGCTACTGTCATGCTTGGGCCAAGCCACCCCAACGCTTGAGACTCTTCGGCGGAGTTTACCCTGAACGACCATGAGAGATGCTTCGCGGAGTTTATCCTGAGCGGCGCTGCGAGATTCTTCGCTTCGCTCAGAATGACAAGAAGCGAAGGGCTCAGCATGACAGGAAGTGAAGGGCCTCAGAGTGACAGAGCAGAATGGACAGCCGGCGGGTGTACTGCCCGCCTGCCGGCTGTCTTGTTCCCGAAAACCGATATAGGATTGGCCACGAAAGCACGAAATCCACGAAAGATGAACCGACCCACCCAGACCTGACAAGGATGACACCCTGCGCAGCGCAAGGGTGTCACCCTATCTCTTCCAGGCCGCACGGTTGCTGCTTCTCCGTTTCGTGTTCTTCGTGGCTTCGTGGTTCTATTTCGGTTCTTGGGTTGTTGCGCTCAGTTGACATGACTGCAACCCTTCCTAAGATTGGACGTGCCGAGAGTCCTTCGGGCTGTACTGGCTGACCTGCCGGTAAAGATACTGGCTGTGTTCATCGCAGTCTTCATCTGGCTCGCCGCAGCCCTGGACCGGACTTATGTAACCAGCTTCGACGTCCCGGTAGTCCTGCACGAAATAGAAACCAGGAAAATCATATCAGAGTTCGAAACCCGAAGCGCTACCGCCAAAGTGGAAGGCAAGGGCAAGGACCTGTTCAGACTGCGCCTGAATCAGCCCCGGTTTCTGCTCACTGTCCCTGAAGGCAGGGCCGGAATACGCCAGCTCAAGCTCAATCCTGCTGACCTCCAGCTTCCCGGCAATCTTGCGGTCCGTTCAATCACTCCTGAGCATGTGGAGCTGAGGCTGAACGAAGTAGGAACCAGGCGGGTCAAAGTAGAAGTTCCTGTCAAGGGACGGCCACCAAAAGGATTCACCGTCACCAGGGTCAATCCCGTCTCCAGGGTGAAGCTGTTCGGCCCAAAAGAGGACGTCCGTCTGTTCGCCACCGTATTCACCGAATCGTTGAACCTGGGCAGGGTCCGGCAGAGCGACACGCTCCTGCTGCGCGTGGTCCCTCCCGAAGGCGAAGGTTTCTCAACCGAGCCTGGGTCAGTAGGTGTAGCTGTCACCGTTGAAAAAGAAGGGGCCAGAATCTTTCTCGGCATCCAGGTCAGAACCATCGCGCCGGACACGCTCCGGGTGACTGTCGAACCGGCCGAAGCCCAGATTGCGGTAACCGGTCCCTCAAGTCAACTGGACGAGCTCAAACCAACTGACATTACCGCCCGAATCAAGATATCCGGTCTCCAGCCGGGCCGCCACCGGCTCGCAGCCGTGATTGTCCTGCCCCCGAAGTTCCACCTCATCAAGTGCGAACCGTCGCTGTTCGATGTGACCATTCACCCCTGAGACACCAGGAAGCCTGCCGGCACAATGACCAGGTCCAAGTGTCAGAATCCAAAACCGCACTATCGGAGAAATCCAAATGACAAAGCTCAAAGGCCTAATCAAATCCAAAATCCCAATGACCAGAGAAGAAGCTACCGCAGTCATTGGCTTGTAATTTGAGCTCAAACTCTGGGTCGTATCTAACACTTGGGTTCAGAACTCTGAACTTGCATTTCCCAGTGTCTCTATGGTTAGTCTTCCTCTTGGCGTGCCTGGTGGTTCTATCCTCTCCGCTGAGAGTCGTGGAAGATGAATAGCAGCGCAGCCGACAGTGCCGTCCGACCGCACGACCGGTTCTGTCTCGGCATCGAAACGTCCTGCGATGAGACCGCGGCCAGTGTGGTGAAAGACCGGACGATAGTGCTGTCCAATATCGTCTCCTCCCAGCTCATACACTCCCAATACGGAGGTGTGGTTCCGGAACTCGCGGCCCGGGCACACGCCCGGTTGATTGTGCCGGTCATCCTGGCCGCACTTGAGAGCGCGGGCATCAATTGGTCGCAAATCTCGTGCATCGCGGCCACCCATTCACCAGGGCTCCTGGGAGCACTGCTGACCGGTCTGCCTTTTGCCAAAGCGCTCAGCTACAGCCTGGACATCCCTTTTGTCGGTGTCAACCACCTTGAAGGCCACATCTTTGCGCTCCGGCTTGAGCACCCGAACCTTTCGCCCCCCTTCCTTGCCGCAATCCTTTCAGGCGGCCACACCGAACTGCTCGTGGTCGAGGAGTGGTGTTCCTACCGTGAACTGGGCTCGACCCTGGACGATGCCTGCGGCGAGGCGTTTGATAAAGTAGCAAAGCTGCTTGGTCTCGGATATCCGGGCGGCGCAAGCCTCGAGAATCTCGCCCGCAAAGGAAAGCCCGGCATCCCGTTCCCGGTTCCGCTCCAGGATTCAGGCTCGCTTGACTTCAGCTTCTCAGGGCTGAAAACCGCAGTGCTCTACTATCTTCAAGACCATCCCAAGGCCCGGCCTGAGGATGTTGCCGCCTCGTTCCAGGAATCGGCCATCACTGCAGTCACCAACCGAATCGTTCGGGCGGTCAAAACAACCGGACTTCACACCGTCGGTGTCACCGGCGGCGTAGCAGCCAACCGCCGCCTGCGCGACCGGCTCAAGCTACTCGCCGAGAAGCATGATTTCAGACTGCTCGTCCCCTGCCCTGAATACTGCACCGACAATGCCGCAATGATAGCGGCTGCCGGCATCGAAAGGCTCGACCGTTTCGGCCCCTCTCCCCTGAACCTGCCGGCCCTGGCCCGGGCCCGGCTGGGATGACCCGCCGAGACAAAGCGGTGGCATGCCACCGCACTTCAAATGGCTCCCTTGGCCCACCCCGCAGGTTTGACCCTTCATCCTTTTGCCGCTAGAATCGGTCCGGCCATGAAGCTCTACAACACCCTGACGCGGCAGAAAGAGGAGTTCAAGCCTATCGAGTCGGGCAAGGTCGGAATATACACCTGCGGCCCGACCGTCTATGCTTATGCCCATATCGGCAACTTCCGCTCCTATGTTTTCTCTGACATCATGCGCCGGGCTTTCGAGTACCTCGGCTATGAAGTCAAGCAGGTAATGAACGTCACCGATGTCGGCCATCTCACTACAGACCGCGACTCAGGGACAGATAAGCTGGAACTGGGAGCAGCCCGGGAAGGCAAAACTCCCCAGGAAATCGCCCGGTTCTACGAACAGGCATATTTCGCTGATGCAGCCAGACTCAACATACTCAGGCCCAGTATCGTCTGCCGGGCCACCGAGCACATCCAGGACATGATTGCGCTCATCGAGCGTATTGAAACCAATGGGTTCGCATATTCCACCGGTGTCGGCCTGATTTTCGACACCGGCAAGTACCATGACTATGCCCGGCTCGGCAAGCTGAACCTGGAAGAACAGCAGGCCGGAGCCCGGGTAGATATTGACCCACAACGCCATGCCCCCTCGGACTTCGCCCTCTGGATAACAAATCAGCCAAACCATCTGATGCAATGGGATTCCCCTTGGGGCCGGGGTTTTCCGGGCTGGCACATCGAGTGCTCGGCGATGTCGCTTAGGTACCTGGGCGAACGGTTCGACGTCCACACCGGCGGTATCGACCACATCCCGGTGCACCACACCAATGAACGGGCCCAGAATTTCGCGGCTACCGGCAAGGAATCTGTCTCTTACTGGGTGCACGGCGCCTTTCTTGTGCTCGGCGATACACGCATGGGCAAAAGTGAAGGCAATCTGATTACAATTTCCGAGCTCGAAAACCAGGGGTTCGAGCCGGCCGCGTTCCGTCACCTCTGCCTGACCGCTCTCTACCGCACTCCGCTGAACTTCACCGGTGAGTCAATCAAGAGCGCCCAGAACTCGCTGCACGGGCTGCTCGACTTCGGCCGCAACGCTCTGGACTGGCCTGAAAGCGGAGACGACTCCTGGCTGACGCCATACCGGAATGAATTCCGGTCCACGATTGCCGACGACCTGAACACCCCCCAGGCCCTGGCCGTAGTCTGGAACCTCATTCGTGAAGGAAACAAACGGCAGGCCCGCAGCGCCTGGAAAACCATCCTCGATTTCGACCGAGTCCTTGGTCTGGGTCTTGAAGAACTGGTCAGCACGACCTCGGAAGTTCCGGACCAGGTGCGCAAGCTTGCTGCACAACGCGAGCAGGCACGTACTGAAAAGGACTGGGGAGAAGCCGACCGGCTCAGAGACCGCATCGCTGAACTGGACTATACGGTCGAGGACACCCCAAAAGGCCCGCGACTCAAGCCGCAACCTTGACTCAGCACAGCTTTCCTTTATCATTTTCCGTGAGCAGCTTGGTAGTGCGGGCCGAATACAATTGTCCAAGCAGGCCGAGACTGCCGCAAACGGGCCCATAGCTCAGTTGGTAGAGCACTGTGCTGATAACGCAGGGGTCAGTGGTTCGAATCCACTTGGGCCCATTCCTGCAATGAGCCGCAAGACTCTGGTTACCCTTCTGATAGTCGCAGCACTTCTGCTTGTCGCAGTTCCGGTCGGGCTGGTCGGCCTGGTGGTTCTGACCGGTTCCCAGCCCGGGTTCGCCGGTGTCGGTTCCTTTGGCGCCGCGCTCGGCTACCTTGAAATCGAAGGCACTATCACCAATTCGCGTCCCTTCATCCGGCAGCTCAAGAGCATGGAAAAGAACCCGCGTGTCAAAGGCATCCTGATCAGAGTTGACAGCCCGGGCGGCGTGGTCACTCCATCCCACGAAATCTACACCGAAATCCGGCGCGTTCGTGACTCGGGCCTGCCGGTAGTAGTGTCTATGGGAACGGTTGCCGCCTCAGGGGGGTACTACGTATCCTGCCCGGCCGATGTCATTGTGGCCAACCCCGCAACACTGACCGGCTCAATCGGCGTCATAATGGAACTGCCGGTTCTCAAAGGGCTGATGGACAAACTCGGGCTCAAAGTCGAAGTGGTGAAATCAGACATCCACAAAGACATGGGCTCACCGTTCCGGGACATGACAGCGGGCGACCGCCGGCTTCTCCAGAACGTTGTTACCGACGTGCACGACCAGTTCGTAAGCGTCGTCTGCACTGAACGGGAAATCCCGGAGAGTGAAGTCCGCGCATTAGCCGACGGCCGGATATTCACCGGCCGCCAGGCGTTGGAACTCGGACTGGTTGATACTCTCGGCACCTTTGAAGATGCGAAAAGGATAGCTGCCGACCTGGCCGGCATCAAGGGCGAGCCCCGTCTAATCAGACCCCGCCGCCGATTTCGTTTCTGGATTGCCCGGCTTTTTGAAGGAGTTGCCCGGCGTGTCCTGAGCTGGCCCCGTTCCCCCAGACTCTGCTACATCTGGCCCTAGACCAGGCTGTTTTCTTACCCCCTTGCCGACCTTTTGGGCTTGACAGCCAGTTTGACCGCACGGCGGGCTGTGCGCATCAGTTCCTTCGTCTTCCGCAACTGCTCATACGCTTCATTCATCCCTTCAAGACCCTCAACCTGCTCAAGCCCTGCCCGTGTCTTGGCAAGCAAGCTGTCGGCGTCGGCAAACTGCCTTGCCGGGTCAGAGCCGGGAGGCATTGCCGCCTTTGCCTGCGCCACCTCCTTCTCCAGGCGACCCAGTTTGTCCAGGGCCCGGACCGCCTGGGCCTTGACCGAGTCCAGGTCCATCCGCACATGCGGCGCCTTCCGGGAAGTGGCAACCAGGAAAATAATACCGGCAACCACAAGAATCCCAACAACTGCCCAGACAACTACTCGGGTTTTCATGCCACCTCCTGAATACCTTCAGTCTCCCTTATCTGCGCTGTGCTCAGAACACAGTATCGACAACTTGCGCAACCAGTCCTTGGCCCGGTGGTAGGTAAGAATCGCACGCTTGCGTATCCGCACCCCCACGCTTGTGTCTTCCTCGCGCCGCAGCGAATCAAGCAACGCATGGCATTCAACCAGCCTGGTCTCCAAAGTGCGACAAGAACTGTCTGCGTCCGGAGTCGCGGGTATGTCACACTTGATACGTTCATAGCGCCGTTCAAACACTGCCAGTCTTTCTTCCATTCGACCGGCGAATGCGAGCAGGTCATCACGGTCGAATTCCGCCACCCCTCCTGGTATCCGCTTACTGGCCAGCAGAAAAACGACCCCGACCGCCACCAGGATGCCGACTACCGTCCATACGATGACCCTGACTTTCATGCCGTCCTCCGTGCTTAAGTTTATGTCTCACCCGAGTATACCAGCGGTGCTTCGCCCGTCAAGAAACTAGAAGGCGGCAAGGCCACAGGCCCGACCCTACCGCCTGAAACCAGGACGCCGTTACTCGAACTCCTTGAAAACGTCCTTCGCGGAGCTGTAGTCCTGCTTGACCTCATCCCTCTTCTCGGCAAGCGCCTTGACGTCAGTGAGTTCCTGAATCTCCAGAAGACCCGTCCTCACTTTGCCAAGATTCTCCTCAATCCGGGCGAAAGCTTCTGCAGCCTCTGGCCCGTATTCGTCGCGGATACGGGCAAGCCGGCGCTCGAATTTCTCTACCCGGCTCGTCATGGTGCTCACGAACTTGGGTACGTCTTCTTCCGTGAAACTTCGAGCGCCAGTCGTCGCAGCACCCTTTTTGGCGACAATCAGGAAAATAACGGCGACTACGACCAGAATGCCGACTATCGTCCAGATGACGACACGGCTTTTGTTTGCTTGTGCCATTGCTCCTCCTTTATGAGCTTACCCCGCGCTCTGCGCGGGCTTCTTTCGGGAAGGCTGAAAGATGAATTTGAAGGATGAACCAGAACGGAAAAAAGGAAGAAGGACGAATCGGCCTTTCGTTTCTGCCTTCATCCCTCATCCTTCATCCTTTCTGCTCATCCTTCATCCTTCCACCTTCATCCTTTCCTCTTAATTCGACGACTCGTCAGACGACTCATCTTCCACAGCACTTCTTGTACTTCTTGCCCGAACCACACGGGCAAGGGTCATTCCGTCCCACCTTGACCTCGGTTCGCCTGACCTGAGCCGGCTGACCTTCCTTAGCCGCTTCCCGCCCGCCCGTGGCCGCTGGCTTATAGGCGTGCACCGTCCGCCGCGGTGCCCTTTTGCGGGCTTCATCTGCCATCTGCACCTGGGCGCGAAACAGCACTGTCAGCGCCTCCTTGTGGAAATCGGTCATCATCTCCTCAAACATCCGGAAGGACTCCCGCTTGTATTCAACCAGCGGGTCCTTCTGGCCGTACGCGCGCAGACCGATTCCTTCTCGCACCATGTCCAGCGCGTAGAGGTGCTCGCGCCACTTTGTGTCGATGATGCGCAAGAACACATAACGGCACAGGTCACTGAACATCTCTTCCCCGAGTTCTTCCCGGCGTTCATCATAACGTCGGGAACCGACCTCTGTCAACAGTTGCGCCAGCCCCTCTGGTTTCATCTTGTTCCGTTCCTCGTCCGGAATACGGACGTCGGTCAGGAAAACCATCTGGAAATCACCCAGCAACCCGTCCCAGTCCCACTCGGCCGGATATTTGGAAGCTCCGACCGTGCGATGAACCAGACTATCCACCAGGCTCGCCGTCATATCATCATAAACCGCTCGCAGGTCTGACCCCTTCATGACCGCATCCCGCAGGTTGTACACCACCTCCCGCTGCCGGTTCATCACATCGTCATACTCCAGAAGATGACGGCGGATTTCAGCATTGCGCGTCTCGACCCGTTTCTGGGCATTGGCTATCGCTCTGGTTACAAGACTATGCTCCATCGGTTCGTCCTCTTCTGCGCCGAACCGGTCCATGATTGCCGCCACCCTTTCTGACCCGAAAAGCCGCATCAGGTCATCTTCAAGCGAAAGGAAGAACCGCGAAGAACCCGGGTCGCCCTGCCGGCCGGTCCGGCCCCGCAACTGGTTGTCAATCCGCCGCGCCTCGTGCCGCGCAGTCCCGACAATGTACACGCCACAAGGGACATCCTGGTTGCACCGTCCCGGGTCTTCCTCCCAGTACTTGCACGCTCTGCCGCTTGGTTTCACAAGATAGCAACCTTCCCCTTTCACAACACCCGCGCCGAGCTTGATGTCAGTACCCCGACCCGCCATATTAGTAGCAATGGTCACAGCGCCCGGCTGACCCGCGCCGGCTACGATTTCCGCCTCCTTCTGGTGGTGCTTGGCGTTCAACACCGCATGATTTATCCCGCGGCGCCGCAGCATCCTTGAAATCACCTCGGATACGTCCACCGAAGTGGTGCCAACCAGAATCGGCCGACCTTCTTTGTGCCACTTCTCGATTTCATCAATCACCGCATCGTACTTGGCCCGGCGTGTCTTGTAGATGATATCCGGATAGTCAATGCGGCGCACCGGTTCGTTTGTCGGTATCGATATGACATCCAGCTTGTAAGTGCTGAAAAACTCAGTGGCCGAAGTTATCGCGGTGCCGGTCATTCCAGCGAGCCTGCGATACATCCGGAAGTAGTTCTGCAGCGTAATCGTGGCGAAAGTCTGGGTCTCACCCTGGACCCTGACATTCTCCTTGGCTTCAAGCGCACCGTGCAGACCGTCCGAAAACCTGCGACCCGGCATCAGCCGGCCGGTAAACTCATCAACGATAAGCACTCGGTCGTCCTGGACCACATAGTCCACATCCTTCTCAAAAAGGGAGAATGCCTTGAGCAGCGCCTGCAGGCTGTGCAGCATCTCGCTCTTCTGGGCGTACCGCTGATACGCCTTTTCCCGGTTGTAGACCTTTTCCTTGGGTGTCAGATTGTCGTCTTGGTCAATCCGGCCCAACTCCTCACTCAAATCGGGCAGCACGAAAGCGCTTGACTCGTTCGGCGCAAGCATCTGCCGCGCCTTCTCGGTCAGCCCAATCGAATGCTGCTGTTCGTCAATCACGAAGTAAAGCTCATCATCGATATCGTGGAACCGTTTGTCACGGATGAACCCGAGCTCGGTCCGGTCAATCAGTTTCTTTACCCCTCCCTGCCGCTCAATCTTCATCAGCCGCTTGTTCTTGGGTGCCCCGCGCCGGGCCTGAAGAAGCTTCACCGCGGCATCAGACTCATTGCCCTCGGCCAGAAGCTTCTCTCCCTGCTCTACAATCCGGTTCACCAGAACCATCTGCTCGGAGAAAAGCCTGCGCACCATCGGGGTAAGCCTGTCAAAACCTTTATCCGTAGCCTCGACCGCGCCCGAGATTATCAGCGGGGTCCGAGCCTCGTCAACCAGAATCGAATCCACCTCGTCCACAATTGCATAATTGTGACCGCGCTGCACCTTGTCCTCTGGCCGCACCACCATGTTGTCCCGCAGGTAATCGAACCCGAACTCGTTGTTGGTGCCGTATGTAACGTCCTTGTTGTACTCCGGCTTGCGCTCCTCGGGGTCCATGCCACCCTGAATCACGCCTACAGCCAAACCCCGAGATTCATAAACCGGGCCCATCCATTCCCGGGCGCGCCGGGCAAGGTAAT
>JAUWNN010000029.1 GCA_030612625.1 Caldifarciminota bacterium | reverse complement strand
GAAGTAACCGCAGATGAATACCGATGAACGCAGATTCCTTTCCGGACCCTATCTGTGCAATCTGCGTAATCTGCGGTTCAGCCGTTTCCTGTCTTCGTGGCTCGGTCTGCGGTTTTGCCTTTTGCACTTTGCATTATGCCTTTTGACTTGAGTTTCCTTCTTCTGCCTTGGTGTTCTATCGCACAGAAGGAATTGCACTCCAGTGCCGAACCGCTAGACTTAGTTCTCGATGCTGTACAAAACGGCCCTGCTGACGCTTGTCCTGGCCGGTATTGCGCCGGCGCAAGTCGGTGCAATCAACGGCTATGTCCGCGATGCGTCAAACGGCGAGCCGCTGGCCTATGCCAATGTCTACCTCGAAGGCACCAGCCACGGCGCGGCGTCAAACGACCGGGGATACTATTACCTCAGCAGCGTGCCGGCCG
Organism: Caldifarciminota bacterium; assembly: GCA_030612625.1. Lineage (GTDB taxonomy): Bacteria > Hydrothermota > Tepidihabitantia > Tepidihabitantales > Tepidihabitantaceae > UBA3079. The sequence goes on along the minus strand of JAUWNN010000029.1, from coordinate 18,076 downwards.
GCGAGTACGAACTGGTAGGGTCCTACGTCGGGTATCAAACCGAGCGGCGCCACCTCAGGGTCAATACCAATTCGACCACAACCATTGACATCAACCTGGACCCCGGTTCAGTCAAAGTAGATGAGGTTATTATCAGCGCGGAGCGTGCCCGGTTCGAGCGCGAAGTGGAGCTTTCCACCACCCGGCTGGACACAAGGCAACTCCTGTCCATTCCCAAAGTCGGCGGCGAAATGGACCTGTTCCGCGCAATCCAGCTCCTGCCCGGGGTAATCGCCACTTCCGACTTCTCGAACAGGCTCTACATCCGCGGCGGCAGCCCGGACCAGAACCTGATACTGCTGGACGGCATCACGGTCTACAACCCGTCCCACCTGTTCGGCATGTACTCCCCCTTCATCTCCGAGGCAATCGCGGACGCGACCCTCATGGCCGGCGGGTTTCCGGTTCAGTACGGCGGCCGCTTGAGCTCGGTGCTGGACATCACCACAAAGGAAGGTAATTCCAAAACCTATACCGGCCACGGCTCGCTGTCGATGCTCGCGGGCGAAGTCCTGGCCGAAGGCCCTCTCCCGCACGGCTCTTTCCTGGTAGCCGGTCGCCGGACCTGGCTGCCTGACGCGCTCCTCAACGCATTCGGAGCCGAAGGCCTGGGCTACTACTTCTACGACCTGATGGGCAAAACGAACTACGAAGTGAACCATGACTTCCGGATTACCATCGCCGGGCTCGGGGCCGCGGATGTGCTGACATTCTGGGACCCGGACGACCCCGATGCTCTCGATGCCCGGCTTGTCTGGGGCAATCGCGGAGTATCGGGTCAGACCAACCTGATTCTCTCCCCGGTTCTCTACTGCGAAGCAACCGGTGCCTGGAGCAACTTCTATTCGAACTTCCGGGTAGCCTTCAACGAAACCGACACCGCCCGGATGACGACCGACCTTACCGACTTCACCCTGAAAACGGACCTGACCTGGTATCTTGCTGACCGCCACACGCTGGCCCTGGGCGCGGACCTGAAAATGACCGGCACAGAGATGACCGCCAGGTTCGACACCATCTCACTCACCGAACAGGATACGCTCTGGCCCCTGGCCGCTTATGTTGATGACAAGTGGGAAATCATCCCGGACCGGTTCTTTGTCAAACCCGGACTGCGCTACAGCTTCTATTCGAACGGCAATCGACACGAACTGGAACCCAGACTCGGACTGAAGTTCAAGCCAGGAAAGAATACTGCGTTCAACGCTTCGGCCGGCCGCTACACTCAGCCAATGGTTACCCTGAACTCAACCGACGCGATATTCTCAATCTACGACATGTGGGTGCCGGTGCCGGACAGCCGCAGCACTCCGAGCGCGCTCCATTGCATCGCCGGAGTCGAACACTGGCTGCGTAATGATGCCATCATCGAGGTCGAAGCTTGGTACAAGGACTACTCCAACCTACTCGAAGCCCGGTACGGCGATTTCGCCACCGCGCCCGATTCCCTGCTTGTCGCGGATGGCTACTCGTACGGTTGTGACCTGATGCTGCGCAAGACCGAAGGCTGGGTCACCGGCTGGGTCGGGTACTCGTATATGTGGACCCGCCGCAGCATCGGCGATGAGATTTACCATCCCCACTATGACCGCCGGCACAACCTGAACGTGGTCGCGAACTTCCCCGGCCTTTTCTGGGGAATGGACCTCTCGGCCAACTTCACGCTCGGGACCGGCCTGCCCTATGCCGGCAACATCGGCTACTACCCCAGATACGAGTACATCCCGGGCGAAAACGAAACCCGGTACTCCTGGAGATTCATTCAAGGCCCGCGCGACGCATTCCGCTACCCGCTCTACCACCGGCTCGACGCCGGTCTGAGCAGAACATGGACCCTGAGTTGGGGCGAAATCTCGGCATTCCTCGACGTGACCAACCTTTACTACGCCAGGAACGTCCTGCTCTACTACTGGGATACCGAAGAAGGCGACGTCCCCGAACGCGAGGAAATCCCGATGATGCCGATACTGCCCTCAATCGGGCTGAAAGTGAAGTTCTGATTCAACGCACCGCAATACTTGTCTGCACCGGACTTGCGCTGCTGCTCCTTGCGACCACTCGGTGTGAATTGACGCCGTCTGAGCAGTTCGAGCCCGAGATCTGCGTCCACTGCCTGCTCTTCACCGGCCGCAAAACACCCGAAGCGCATATCAACCGGACATACGCCATCGACGAGCCATCCAGCTTCACTTTCCCGGATGCCGAGGCGTCCCTGTGGCAGGCTCAGGATTCCTGTATTCTGTCCTATGTCAGTGACGATTGGTACTCGGGCCCGGACTCGCTGGACATCGCTCCGTTTGACACCTTTTACATGCGGGTTGCGAAAGACGGATTCGACACCGTATACGGTCACACGGTCGTGCCCGACACTTTCTCAATCCTGTCCCCGCACCCCGGTGACACGGTGGCCATGGACGACTCGCTTGTCTGGACCAGAAGTCAGGGCTGCAAAGGCTACTACACTTCGGTCAGACGGGAAACCCCAAGGGACACGTTCTCCATCGCCATCCTCATCCCGAACGAATCAATTCCGGGTATACCCTGGGATTCCCTCGAGGCATGGTTACCCCTGTTCTTTCTCGGCCAGCAGCCCGAAGGTGAATACACTCTCCGCCTGGCGGCCCTGGACACCAACTACTTCGACTGGGTGGGTTTCGGAGGATTCGGCCCGGGAAGCGGGATGCAATCCGGCGGCAGTTCGTCAACCGTGACCGGCGGGATTGGGGTGTTCGGGTCAGCAGTTATGTGCTCGGTGAAAGTCTATGTGAAGCACGACACGGTTATGGGCCGCAGCAGTCAGTTGCCCGGCTCGAGCCAGAGCAGAAGAAAATCGAAGCCGGTCTCGAGGGTCTTAGCGAATCCGCCAACCAGGAGCCTTCCAGGCTTTCCCGGCCTTTCATCCCATCTTAGGGCCACCGGCCTTGTTTCGCCCGAGCCCCCGCCCGAGTAAGTGTAGGTCCAGAGCGTCTCACCCGCCTTCGAGTAGCAGACCATAATCAGGTCGGGAAATCCGGTCACACCTGTCGAAGTGCCGCCGATAATGATATTGCCCTCAAGGTCGGTAGTGATGCACCAGCCCCGGTCTGCTGAATTCGCCGGCCCGTTGTACCGCCGTGTCCAGACTGTTTCGCCCTGCGGTGAGTACTTGATGGTCAGGATATCAAATGACGAACCCTTGCCTGTTGACTGGCCGGTGACTACGCTGTTGCCTTCCGAATCGAAGCAGGCGGCCTGGGCCATATCAACGCTGCCCGCGCCGTCATGGGTGTGTGACCACACTTTCTCGCCGCTTGAACTGAAACAGGCGGCGATGTAATCAAACGACGAACCTTTGTTATAGACCGCACCGAACAGATAAGCGCGGCCAGCCGTATCAGAGCGTAGCGAAGAGTGCCGTAAGGCACAATCGAGCAGGACTCCATTGGCAATGCTGTTACCCGGACCTTCACCGCTCAGTGTGCGCTGCCAGACGAGCTCACCCTCAGGGCTGTATTTCAATAGCAGAATGTGTGTACCGACCGGCTTCACTGTTGTCCGGCCCGCAACATAGCAGTTGCCGCGAGCGTCAACCGCGACCCCGGTGCCGAAATCATCCTTGTGTACCGGGCTGTCAAATCTCCGGGTCCAAGCCGTCTCGCCCTCCGGCGTGTACTTGACCGTAGCAATGTCCCAGTGCCGCAAGGGTGACACCCTTGGGCCGCGCAAGGTGTCATCCTGCCGGCGGCTCCGGCCGGTCACAAGAATGTAATCGCCCGGACCAATCGCAACTCCAGCCGGCTTATCATCAGCATGGTGTGGGAAGTCCAGCCGACGCAGCCAGGCTGTATCGCCGTTGGGATGATGCTTTACCACAAGATAGTCCCAGCCTTGTTTGTAGTCAGCAATCGAACCGCCGGCGGCAATTACTCGGCCGGCCGAATCCATCGCCAGGCACCACGGCCGGTCCTCGCATCCGAGCGGCGCTCCATAGCGCCTCACCCACACAATTCCGCCTGACGTATCCACTTTAACTGTGGCGAAATCGAAATCGGTTTCTCTGCCCATGCTGTAACCGGTCAGATAAACCGAGCCGTCCTTGCCAACAACCATACCGGTGCATTTGTCCTCAAGGCTTTCCGGTCCGTCGTAAGTAACAGAGTGCACCAGCTCCGGCCCGCCTCCGATTAAACACAACATCAGGCAAATCAGGGACATCGGCCGATTCTAGAAGGCGATAAAGCGGATGTCAACGCCCGGCTGGCAAGATGCAAGCCACGCGCCGGTTGACATTCGGTGACACCCAAATATCATTGCATATTGGGCCTGTAGTGTAGCTTGGTTTAACACATCTGCCTGTCACGCAGAAGATCGCCAGTTCAAATCTGGTCGGGCCCGCTGAGTGCTGAATGGTTATAGCCGTGGGCCGCTGGCGGTCGGTCGCTGGCTGTTGGTAATTGGCTGTTGGCCGCTAGCGGCTGGCGCGGCCAAACCCAAAACCTATTATCAGCTCGACCGGTGCTCCCAGGAATTCACTGAAGCACTGGTAGCCGGCAGGACCAGGGAACTCTACCGGATGTTTGTGCCTGCATTCCGGTCTGAGATACGATTCAGCCGGTTCGACTCGGCGCTTTCAGCCTGGTACACGGACCGCCGCATCACCCAGGCACGCAGTAGAGTTGTGGACATTCGCGGAATGGGCGGCAATGTATCAACCTGGGTCGTTTTCGAGAATAAGTTCGACTATGCCTATGTGTACCAGAGCTGGCTCCATACCGACGACGGCTGGCAGTTGATGTGGCTTTCCAACATCTTCAACCAGTCCTTCCAATATGGCCGTGCCGATATGGTTGAACTCGAAGCGGTGGCTGAAGCCGCACTCGGCCACGTTATTACGCCAGCCGGTCTCGCACGAATCCATCGCCGTCTCACATTGCCCGATACAATTACGGTAGTAGGCAAGGAACTGAGTCACAAAGGAACCTTCCGCCTCGGGAACCACACTATCACTATGCTCACTCTGTCCGAGTTGCGTAGCGACAGCCTGAGACCCGATGTCCGGTTCTTTTTCCGATTCGGACTGGTGCGGGTGTTGGGTGAGTTCGCTATCTGCGTCATCGACCTGGAACCGGTCGACCCGCGCCACCCGGACCCAATCGGCCGCCGTCGCGGCATCCGATTCTACCTTGAACGCCGGAACAACACCTGGCAGATACACTCAACAGGCAAGGTGTGGTAGCCGGTGGTCATCCCAGGCTTTTCTCCTGACAGTTGACACAAGACGCATTACGCACTACGCTTTATGCATTACGCACTACGCCGGAGGCTAGCGTCAAGCGTTATGCGTCGTGCGTAGAGCGTTCAAATGACCGCCAAAAGGAGGTAAGATGTTTGGACTGATAGTCATCCTGACCATTATCGCGATAATCGCTTATGTCGCAGTCAGGCAAAGCGGCAAAGGCCGGCTTTATGCCAAGCGTGCCGGCATCATCGCAATTGTCGTCCTGGCAATCCTGTTCGGGATTTCGTTCTTCCGGATCGTCCCGCCCGGCCATGCCGGGGTCCCGGTGCTTCTGGGTAAAGTCCAGAACCAGATGCAGAGCGGACTCAACATCGTAGTCCCGATTGTCAACGTCGTGCTCATGGACGTCCGCACCAACGCCTACACCATGTCGAGCATGCGCGAAGAAGGACAAATCAGGGGTGACGACGCGATCGATGCGCTCGCGTCGAACGGACTCACCGTGACCCTCGACGTCACCGTCTGGTACCGGCTCGACGAGCAGATGGCAAGCTGGGTGTACAAGAACATCGGGCCCAACTATGTTGAGAAGATTGTCCGGCCATCAATCCGGACCGCGCTCCGCGACGCCGCTTCGCGGTTCACCGCAAGCGAACTTTACTCATCCGACGGCCGGGCCGCCTACACCACAGTCGTCGATTCGATGATGGATGTCGCGTTTACCGGCAAGGGCGTCATCCGGGAGCGGATGCTCCTGCGCCGGGTCAAACTGCCTGACGTCGTGATGAACGCCATCGAGTCGAAGCTGGCCGAGGACCAGAATGCCCAGAAGATGGAGTTCACCCTGGCCAAGGAAACAAAAGAAGCCGAGAGAAAGCGGATTGAAGCCCGGGGTATTGCGGACGCAAACCGGCTCATCGCTGTCTCTTTAACCCGGAACTACCTGACCTGGTTCTATGTCAAGGCGCTCAGAAATGTCGCGGACAGCCAGAACAGCACTTTCGTGATAATGCCCTTCGACCAGAAGCTGACACCGCTGCTGAATGTGAGGTAATCCCAGCCTCGTTACTCTGGCATCGCCGCGGACCGGCCTGGACCCGGGACATAGCCTGATTCCGCTCGGGTGCTACGCTCGAAACAGTTCCCTTTGGGATTGTGTCCCAAGCCTCCCTGTTCCTTTCTCCCTCTTCTCTCGTGTCCCAAGTTCGCTCACACTTCGTCTGAAGTCACGCTCAACATCCTTTGGAAGCTCTAGTTCAAATTCAGGCGCAAGGTCTGCTTCGAACTGCCTTCAGGACTGTCTTTCGAACTGGCGTTCGCTGTCTTTCTTCCTGTGTAGAACAACGTGCCTTCAATCGTGTCCTGCGCTGCCCAGGACATTGTCCGTTTCCACGTCCATCTCAAGGTGTCAGGAAAAGTGCAGTGCGATGTCTGTTTCAAACTCCTTCTCGAATTCTGCCTCGAAGTCCATTTCGAAGTCCAATCGGATTTCATCTCGGAAGCCACCCAGGGGGCTGGAGAGGTATTTCGGCCCGGTTTCGCACAACCGCCTGAATGTCCGGCTGTTATCCCCGACTGTTGCCATCAGTCCAATGTAACTCTAGAATTACCCAGGCCATGGTCTCTGACGCATCTTCCAGTGAGATTGACAAGCTGTTCCGGCGTCAGCTTGGCGAGCGCCTGCGTGGCCTGCGCAAACGAGCCGGCCTGACCCAGAAAGAGATTGCCCGGCTCATGGGCCGCAGGCCGGAAACGACCCGGGTGCAGATTGCCCGGCTCGAAGCCGGCAAGAACCCGAACCCCAGGCTCTGCTTCCTGCTCGACTACCTCCGCTCCTGCCGGGCCGGAATCGAGGAAGTCGTTGACGTGCTTGCATCGTACACCAGCCGCAAGCCGGTCATCGAAGAGGCCGCCAGACAGGTGGTCGAACGCATGACCAGGAACCTGCCCAAGCCGATAGCCGACAAGGTGAACCGCTACGACGTGAAGACGACCGTTGCCGGCCGGTTCGATGCCCGGCCGGTCGAAGAGCCGGACAAGAGAATCCGGCGCTCCCAGAAGTTCGCCGCCTCGCTGCTTCAGCGCCGCCGGCTCGAAGAGGTCCTCTTCTTCACAATCAAGCAACTGGGCGACGAAGGTTCAGGGACAAAGCGCAAGTACCTTGCCGACTTCGGCCGCAAACTCTGGGGCATACTCAACCGCACGCGCAAGAAGGACCGGGACAAACAGCCGGAATTGCTCAGCCAGGCCCGCTCAAAGCTCCTGGCCGAGAATGTCGTATCCGAAACCGCGCTCGACAAAGTAGCGGCCGCGGTCATTGAACTGCACCGGCGGCTGGAGATGACCGGCAAACTCGACGAACTGCCGGCCGTGGCCGAACTGCAGCCCAAGCCTGAGCGGGCCGAAGACCGGCTGCACCGCGAATGGCTGGAAAAGCTCCAGGAGCACCAGGTCGCCCGCGAGGCGGCCATCGCCAAGGTATGGGAAGAAGTCCAGAGAGAAGCGGTCGCGGCTGGGGTGCCGGCCGGCGAGCAGGTGCTGTACCTTGGCCTTGTCCGCCAAACCTGCTACATCGTGGACCACTCAGCACCAGACTCGACAGAACGCCGGGCACTGGTTGAAGCCGAAGCCAGCCGGCTCGTGGCAAGGCACCAGCCCGCCGAGCTCATTCGCCGCCTCGCAGACCTCGCCATCACCCGCTACTCCGAAATCAAACCCGGCCTGCCTCCAGACCCGCGTCCGTCCCGCTAGTCTGCCTGCCGCTTTCCCTCACCTGACCACTGGACCTTCCACACCTCGTCAACTCGGGGAATGCCGGAGGGCCGTCCCGTACATCCTGGAGCCGTCAGCCCTCTGCGCACTCGACCCCTTGAATCCTTTCCTTCTCTCCTTGACTTCCACCCCCTTCTCCGCTACAACTGCCTGATGCAGCAGGAAAGGCACGGACACCATCTCGCGTCCGGCCAACCATTGACAGACTCGGGACTCAGGAATATGGAAAGCGTCTCTGGTTTTCCTCGTGATAATGCCCTTCGACCAGAAACTGACCCCGCTGCTGAACGTGAACCGCTGACCGCGTTGCGCGGACCGCTCCGCTTGACACCTATCCGGGAATCGGGTAGAAACAAAGCAAGATGATAGACGCCAGGACCGCCAAGCGAATCCGCAGGGATACCCAGGCCTACTGGGACAGTGAAGTACGCAAAAGGTACTTCCGCGAGATCGCACAAGGCAAGGAAATCGGACACCGAATCGCCGACCTCGTGGACGAGAAAACTACTGCTTTGCTGACCGTGAAGTATGTAACCAAACACCAGTGCGATAGCAGGGGCCAGCGGCGGATGCGCTCCATGGGGGATCTCTGGTTGGAGTGCGGCGGTATCTACCATCCGGTCAACGTCAAGGCGGGCGTAACCACGACAGGTGGGCAGCCGAACATGGTCTCTTTGAAGAAGCTGCTGCGGGCACTCCTAGGCTACCAGATTGATTCCTACTACCTGCTGATGGTCAAGATGGACATCACCAGGGAAATCACGTGCAGGGTCTACTTTCTCGACTTGCTGGACTACCTTTCCTACATGACGTTTGACTCCGGTCCCGGTCAGATAATGCTCAAAGCCAACGCCTTCTATGACGCGATGGCCAAAGGGACATCACCCCCAACACTAGCCATCAGGCGCAAGGTAAAACAACTCTACGCGATGCTGGAGGATGGAAACAAACGCCTGGCCGCCAACCGTGCGGAATCACTTGCCCGATTCCATAAGGATATCTCCCGGTACCTCAAGAGTTCCCGGCGCAAGGTAACTGCTGATACGCAGAACCCACTGAATCTAAGGTGAGCGAAACCAAGACCAGAAGACCCCGGAAGCGCCAGCTTGGCCAGTTCATGACGCCTGAGCCTCTCGCCAGGCAGCTCCTTTCAGACCTGCATTTCAGACGCTCCGACAGGGTACTGGAACCCAGCATGGGCGACGGTTCGTTCGTGATTCCTCTGATTGAAAGCTTCCTGCCCCTGTATACCGGCAGTACAAACCAACGGTTGGCTGAGGTACTCGGCAGGAATGTCTTCGGGGTTGAAATCGACAGACAACTGTACGCGAAGTGCCTGGCCAGAATAGAATCTCGGTGGGGACCGATACCGGAATATCACAACTTCGAGCTCGGCGATTTTTTCCGCAGCTCGCTCGGCGGGACGTCCGTCGAACGCCAACTGGACTGGCAGAGCGGTCCGACTCCTGGCTTCAGTTACATTGTGGGCAACCCTCCGTTTGGCGGCACTCTCGACCCCGACATCCAGGATTTGCTTGACCGGAAGTACGGGTTCAGAAACGGAGAGAAAATCAAGAAGGAAACGTACTCGTTCTTCATTGTGAAGTGCCTGGACCTCCTGAGGGATAACGGTGTGCTGCGGTTTATCTGCTCCGATACGTTCCTGACAATAAGAACCATGCGCGGCTTGCGGCGGCTGCTCATGGACTATGGCGAGACGTCAATCAAAGACCTCGCCGAATTCTCTGAGGAAACCCAGCAGCCGACGATTGTCCTGGATTTCCGCAAGAATGGGAAAGCCGCTGCCGTTGAGATAAACGGACAGCGGATTGGCTCAGATACAATCGAGCTTACCGACAACCTGTCTTGGCGCATCACGCCGGAACTGACCGGGTACTTCCAAGGCCCGCGCCTGGCCCAGTATGTGGTTGCGACAAGTGGAATGACGGTCGGCAAGAACGAGTATTTCGTCCGCCGCATCGAAAACGAAGCAGTCAGCGAACCCTACCGGTTCGAGTACTACGAGGACCCCGTCACCCTGAAGAAAGAACTGGCGAGAGCAAGACTGGGAAAGCTCTCGCCCGGGAAGACGATGGAAATAAGGCGGCTCGAAGCGGTTGGCGCCACCAAGCGCAACGTCAGGATAGTCGCTCGGAAGACACCGAAGACCGTCAAGCTCCCGCATCCGGATTACAGCTACTACAACAAGGCGACGAACGGCATCGTATATGCTCCTCCATCCTATGCGATATACTGGAAAGATGATGGCGACGCAGTATTGACCTTCAAGAAGAATGGCAATTGGTACTTGCACGGCGTAGGAGGACAGCGCTACTTCAAGCGTAGCGGGCTGACCTGGCAGTTGATCGCGCCAAGACTGAACGTGAAGTATCTACCTGAAGGCTATGTTCTGGACAGTGGAGCACCCTGTGCCTTCCTGCGTGAGGGTATCGCCGAGGATGAGTCGTACTTCATACTGGGATGGACGCTCACACCCTTGTGCTCAAGAATCCTGAAGCAAGTCATCAACCACACCAAGAATATCCAAAGCAAGGACTTCGAGCGACTTCCTTACCCCTTCTGGGTCTCGTCAGAAGAGAAGGAACACGTAATAAGGACATTCAGAGGACTGGTCAGACGAGCACGTCACGGTGAACGCTTCACCAGGGCGAGCCCGGAGGTCACACGGGCCGTTGCGAGGTTCAACTCAATCCACGCCGCGCATCGCTGACCGCCAACGGCGTACTCCCGGTTCAAGCTGCCCCGCTTGACACTCACCCGGATTCGGGTAGGAATAAGGCATGGTGAAGGAAAATCCGCCCTCGGCTGTTGGAAAACCACTGGTGTTGCCCAAGCACCCATGCCGAGAAAAGCGGTTAGCGTTACCGATGCCAATGATGCCCTTCGACCAGAAGCTGACCCCGCTGCTGAACGTGAACCGCTAGACGGAAAACTGCATAAAACAGCTTTCGGCCTCTGACCTGGCCTTCTACTACAACCCCAGCGAGTGCATCCGTCGGGTGGACTGCAGACGGCTGGGGCTCGCAGAAGCCGAGCCCGGTGCATTTGACCAGGTACTCAAGGCACTCGGCAACAGGCACGAGGCCGCCTACCTTGCGACACTCACGGACGTAACCGACCTTTCCAGGGTCCCGTTCCAGGAACGGAGCGAAGCAACCCGGGACGCAGTGCGTAGTAGCACGCCGGTTCTGTACCAGCCGCTCCTGACCGCAAATGCCCCGTTTTCCCCGGACGTGACCATCGTCGGCGTGCCCGATTTCCTTGTACGCTACGGCGACGGCTACCGCGTGCGTGACTGCAAGGTGGCGCGGCGCGTCAGCGAGCACGAGGAGATCCTCGAGCAGTTGGACTTGTACGGCTGGTTGTACGAATCCACCTTCGGCCATCCGCCGGCCGGAATCGAAGTAGTGGCCGGAACCGGTGATATCGTACCGCTGCCCTACGACCAGGGTCGCCAGGCACTGGCGACCCTCGAACGCATGCAGGCGGTCCTCGACAACGGCCTGTCCGACTACATCCCGGTCGGCTGGTCCAAGTGCGGCGGTTGCGCCTACTGGGACCACTGCTGGCTCAAGGCCGTAGCATCCGAGGACCCGGCGGTGCTGCCCGATGTGGACCAGGGAACCGCAAGCGCATTCCGCGAGATGGGCATTGGGAGCTACCGGGACCTTCCATCACGGTTCACGAAGGACGCCCTGAGCGAACTGAAGCGGCCGGTTGGGACGCGCATGCAGAGGGTCGGGTCAAAGGCGACCTCGATACTCAACCACGCCCGCGCCTTCACGACCGGCGAAGTCATCGTGCTGTCGCGGCCCGGAATCCCGGCCAGCGACAACTACGTGATGTTCGACCTCGAAGGCCTCCCGCCGCAGTTGAACGAGACCGAGAAGATATACCTCTGGGGCACGCAGGTCTTTGGCGTGAACCCGAAGCCCTGCCTCCAGGCCGTCGCGGACTTCGGGGCGGATGGCGACAGGAACGGTTGGATGCAGTTCCTCGACAACGCGGCCGGGATCTTCGCCTGCCTCGGCGACATCCCGTTCGTGCACTGGGCGCCGTACGAGAAGACCCACGTCAGGAAGTACATCGAGCGGTTCGGCGACCCGGCCGGCGTCGGCGTGCGTGTACTCAAGAACCTCTGCGACCTGCTGCCTATCACAAAGAAAGCGGTGGTCCTGCCGGACCCGAGCTACAGCATCAAGCTGGTCGAGAAGCGCGCAGGGTATCAGCGCACCCTGCCCGAATCCAACGGCGCATGGTCAATGGCCGAGTACATCAAGGCGGTCGAAACCGAGGACGAAGACTTGAGGAAGGAGACAATGGACAAGATAATGCTCTACAACCGAGAAGACCTCGAAGCCACCTGGGCGGTGATGGGATGGCTGGGCGGGGTTGTAGACGAAAGGAGTTGCTAGTGGGTACGTCGAAGGGAAGATCGACGCCGACATTCAGCCGGGAGTTGGCGGATGGGCAAGTCGAAACCCTGAAGAGGGAGCCGCTATTCGAAGACCGTCTGCTGGGTGACATCAAGCGGGGCGTTGTGCTACCAACGATAAGAGGCAGAGGATCCCAGGTGAGTTTCTACTACGCTGGCCAGAAGTTGTTCGGCTACCTGCCTAGCGGGGAATTCCTGACCAACGTGAAGTTCGCTTTCGCAGCCAAGAGGCAACCTCGTGACCCTGACTACGTCACAGAAAAGAAGATGGGCACGATAGAGCCATTCGAGAGCTTCGTTGATGGATACGAGGCCATAAAGGGTAACGTTGATCTCCACAGAACACGCGAGCGTGGCGGTCTCTCGGCCATGTGGACATACTCCCACGCCAGCGACATCGAGAGCGATGTTGTCGTTCTGGACATCGAGGTGACCTTCAGCGACAGGGCTGCCTCACGGGACGCCATTGACTTCGTCCTTCTCGACAAGCGAAACCAGAGACTGACCTTCTTCGAGGCAAAGCGCTGGGATGACCCACGACTGAGAGCATTCGATGCGAAACCGCACGGCGTGATATGGCAGTTGCAGCGCTATGACAGCCAACTCGACAAGAACTACCGTCGGATACTCTCTCAGTATGGCAAATACGTTCGCACCATGAACTCGCTGTTTGGCCAAAGCCTCCCTGAACCAACAGCAATTGACAGGCGCGTCGGACTCTTCGTGTTCGAGTACGGTAGCAGAGGAGCCGAACTGAAGGTGAAGCGGCACATCAACGAGATGATGGTCCGCTACGGCAGCGAGATGTCCGGCCGCCTGACGCCGATGATAAAGGACCCGGCAGGAATCAAACCCAGCACACTCAGAGACAAATGGCTTCGCGGAAGGGCTTAGGCAGCCGGATGCGCCTCACCATCCACCGCGGCGCGCGGCAGGTCGGTGGCAACTGCGTTGAGTTAGCCACTGGCGATCAACGCATCCTGCTCGACATTGGTGCGCCGTTGGACCTGAGGAAGGGCGAGCAGCCGAACCTCCCCGCCTCGCTCAACCTGACACCGAAAGCCGGTGAGTTGCTCGGGGTAGTCGTTTCCCACTCCCACGCTGACCATTACGGGCTGTGGAACCACTTGGCCGACACCGTCCCGGTCTTCCTTGGCCGCGAGTCACTCCTGATGCTCAAGGCAGCCGAACCGTTCATGCCCGTTCGCGTGCCTAAGCAGGCCGTGCCCTACGAAAGCTACCAGCTCTTCAAAGTCGGCCCGTTCCGCATCACACCCTTCCTCGTCGACCACTCGGCCTACGACGCCCACGCCCTGCTCGTCGAATGCGGCGGCAAGCGCCTGCTCTATACCGGCGACCTGCGCGACCACGGCCGCAAGCCCGGAGCTCTGCCTCGCCTGCTCAGGGACTGCCCGAGACCGCTGGAAGCCCTGGTCATCGAGGGCACGACCGCCGGCAGGTCAGATGCCGACCATCCCGCGAAGACCGAGAAGCAGCTTGAGAACGAGCTGGTCGAGCGCATCCGCAGCGCAACCGGGCTGGTCCTCGCGTTCTACGCTGCCCAGAACATCGACCGGTTCGTGACGTTCTACAAGGCGACCAAGCGGGCCGGACGAACGATGGTCATTGACCTGTATACCGCGGAACTACTGCGGGCTCTCCGGCAGGCTGGCCGCAAGAAGCTGCCCAGCCCAAGGAGAAGTGACCTTCGCATCTACCTTCCCTGGGGGATGCGCTCAAGGCTGTGTGATGCGGGCAACGCTGCCCTCGCCGGCCCGTACTACGGCCGACGCATCTACGAGGAAGCCCTGCGCACGGGCCGAGGGAAATCGGTAATGCTGTTCCGGCCCAACATGCAGGCCGAAATCAAGAAGCACGGGCTGTTGCACGACGCCCGGCTCATTTACTCGATGTGGCCCGGGTACCTCGACCGCCATCTCAAGAGCTTGAAGGGCTGGTGCGGGCGTGAGAGCGTCGAGTTCGAAATCCGGCACGTCTCGGGCCACGCGCCGTTCGGCCTGCTCAAGCGGGTCATCGGCACGCTGAAACCCGCCCAGCTATTCCCAATCCACACCGAGCACCCCCAGGCCTTCGCCGAGGCGTTCGGCCAGACCGTGCTGCTCGAAGACGGCAGTCCCCACGCGCTGTAACCAACGGACAACCCGTAGCGCGTTGAGCCTATTGACTCCGCCCCTGCCTGAGCGATACTCGGCCGTGCATCTATACCAAAGGAGGTATCGGTGAACTGGGACGACCTGACGCACGAAGAGAAGGTCCTGTACCGCTGGTTCCGACGAGAGTGCCCTTGCTGGGTCGGCGGAGAGTGCAGGGCGCTAATGCGCCAGCGACAGCACCTCAGACTAGATCTGCCAGAGTACATTCCCGAGGCCATCTACGGCGAACCACACTCGCCAGCGGGAGGCCGGAAGGATATATTCTTCGTCGGCATCAACCCAGGTCTCGGGGGTCTGCATGACGCAGGTTGCTGGCACGTTGGCGAGGACCCAGACGATGCAACATACGCAAACCGTCACCTTCATTGGTATGACCACGAAGCTGAACCCGGAGTCGACAAGATAGAAGCTGGCTGGTACGAAGACAGCGTCACCGGAGCTGCTCTGGGCATCCTACTGGCCGCAGGCGACCGGCGAGACCTTCTGGGAAATAACGTGCATGTGGTTCCGAATCATCCAGGGTTCGCTCACGCATGCGAGCAAGGTTACCTTGGCAGCGTCGTTGCGCTGAACGCTTCTCACTGCAAAACGCCACCTCGCACCGGTATGCCAAGCGCGGCTGAACTGGACAACTGCGGTCGCAAGTCCTTTGAGCTGGTAACGCTTTTCAGACCGAGAGCCGTGGTATGCTTCGGCTGGCCTTGGACGAACTGGATCTACCGGGCCGCTCGCGGCGTCCCCGGAAGACACATCCACCCTTGGACCAATGACGAATGGACCATCAACTTTGACCCGCAGAGCATGCCAAGGCTTGACGGTTCAATCGTCCACTTCAGACACGAAGAGGACGGAGATGTGATAGCCTTCATCAAGGCCAGCCACCCGACTTCAGGTGGCTACCGTGGAGGCTTCGGCGCAGTCGTTGATTCGCTGCGTGCCGAACTCGATGGCCAGTGAGGGCAAGCCAAGTTGGGTTCTGTCCGGGTTTGCTACTCCCTCGGCTCCCAGACCATCTTTCCTGACCGGTTGATGTAGCCGCTGTGCCCGCCTTCAAGGTGGGCCACCTGCCTACCTTCCCACAGCCCGGGCAGGATGCGAATGCGGCAACCGATGAACACCTCAGCCAGGCCGTCGAAGAACCTGAGAGATAGGGGGACACAATACCTATCTCCGCGCGCCGCAATCCACTGACAGTTCACCGTCAACAGCTCACAGCGCGAGCGGGGCAATCCTGAAGACTGAACGGCGGGAGCCGCTGATCGCCTCCGGCATCTCCGGCACCGGCTCGAGGCCGCTTCAGTTGACCGCCTGCCGCTGACCGCCCACCCTCTCTTGCCCGAGAGCGAAGGCGGCCTTGCGGCCGCCCTCGATTCACATCAGAGACTTTATGGCTACTTGGCCGCCGGCTCCGAGCATTCCGGCCCGAGGAACGGGTATCGGCCCTGCATCTCGGGCCGGCGATAGTCGGGCAGCAGGACTAGGTTTTTCTTAGATATCCAGCAGGTATTGCTCAACGGTTTTCCGAAAATGGAATCCGTATATTGCAAAGGTTATTGCCAGTGGGAGAAGTCGCGGACGCCTGAACAAGGACCAGAAAAAGAGTTTCCAGTAATGAAACCTTTCCTTTCCGATTATGCCCAAATATAGGTTAGTTTTGGAAAATGTGCCGAATTGGCTGAAATGGAATCGGGACGCCCTCTTTTTGGGGGGCTTATATCCCTTCAGAAACTTCCTGACCCGTTCATAATAATAGCCGGGAGAATAAATCGTAGAAAGAATTTTCTTGTAGCCGTTGATAAGCGTGTTGTAGTCCATTTTGGGAATGAAGTTGATCGAGCAGTCTGTATTGTCGCCAGAAATATCCTTCAGCAGTCTATTCTCTTTTTCAAGACGATGGTGAAGCCTCGTGCCCCGAGGAGCATTTAGAAGCCCAACCATTGCAGTAACGATTCCGGTCTTTTGGATGAACCTGATCTGCCTTTCAAAAATGGTGACCGGGTCGCTGTCAAACCCGACAATAAATCCTCCCTGCACCTGCAAACCGAACTTTTGTATCTTTCTGACCGAAGCGGCCAGGTCGCGGTTCTTGTTCTGGAGCTTATTGCATTCGGCCAGACTGTCTTCGTTCGGGGTTTCAATGCCGACGAATACCGTAGCAAACCCTGCCTTTGTCATCAACTGCATGAGTTCCTCGTCGTCGGCGAGGTCGATAGATGTCTCGGTATTGAAGGAAAACGGGTATTTTTTCTTCTTCGACCATTCGATTATGGCGGGCAGAATTTCCGTTTTCAGCTTTCTCCTGTTTCCTATGAAGTTGTCATCGACAAAGAATACCCCATCTCTCCAACCCTGGAGGTACAGGCTTTCAAGTTCGACTAATATTTGGTCTTTGTTCTTTGTTCGCACCTTATGACCGTAAAGCACCCCGATATCACAGAATTCGCAATTGAAAGGACAACCCCTTGAATACTGAATACTCATCGTAGCATAGTTTTTCATGCCGGCAAGTTCCCAGAGTGGGACCGGCGTCCTCGTTATATCAGCCCATTTGCCGGATGTGTAAACATGCTTGGGATGACCGTTTCTCAAATCTTCCAGGAATGGGGGCAGTGTGATTTCAGCTTCATTGAGCACAAAATGGTCCACACCTTTGAATTCGTCATATCCGGTCGTGAAAAGGGGGCCGCCGGCCACAATTTTGACGCCGGTCCTTTTGCACCTGCTGATCACTTTTTTCACCGACGCCTTTTGGACAGACATAGCACTGATAAAAGCGAAGTCAGCCCATTCAAGGTCCTTGTCCGTCAGTGTGGCTACATTCATGTCTACCAGTTTTTTCTCCCACTCTTTCGGAAGCATCGCCGCGACGGTCAATAACCCCAGGGGCGGGCTGGCTGCCTTCTTGAAGACGAATTTCAGGGCATGCTTGAAACCCCAGAAGGTGTCTGGGTACTGAGGATAAATAAGGAGTATTCTCATTCTTGATTCATTATCCAGACCATTCGTATCCTTGAAAGATAATAAAGAAACTCAACCCAACCCGTTGATATGCGACATTCATGTCGCGTATTCCTTTGCACGGCCTGGGGCTGCTCTTCATCATTCCAGGAAGTTTACCAGAAGCATTGTTCCCGTCAATCTTCAGGTAACGGTAACGCTGGCCGTTTTCCGGCACAGGTGCTTGGACAAGAGTTCTCCTACCGACGGCGGCGCGTGCCGCCCCGAATCTCTTCAGACTGTAAGTTGCTATTGAGCCATCGGATGGCACCTGCGCCTTGTGCTGTCGAACAGCACTTTCGGTTTCTGCTCCATCTCTGTACTACAAAGGTACAAGATCGTCGTTTTCGCGAAGATGTTTTCCGCTGTCATTCCTGTTTCGTGCCTTTCGTGATTTCGTGGCCAATTCGTTGCTCGGTC
>JAUWNN010000281.1 GCA_030612625.1 Caldifarciminota bacterium | reverse complement strand
GAAACGGATAATACTGCTGGGTGCCCTTGTCGTATTCAGTCTGTCGATGCTCACCGGCTGCGCCACCTTGCACGTCAACGCACCGTCGAACCGTGACGTTCGACTGATGGCTGAATCAGACCCGGTCCATTCCAGAATGATAATGAGAAACTGGTATCTGCTCTGGGGTCTGGTGCCCAGTTCTGACAATTCAACGGCCGATGCCATCGGCCGACACAACTACAAGGGTGTCAAGATTACAACCAGCTACACCTTTGTTGACTATCTCATTGGCGTGCTTCTCGGCTGGACTTCGCTTCACACCCGCACCGTTTATATCGAAGCGCAGAAGTAAGCTGGCTGATAACAAGCAGGGCAGGTTCAATCTCTGCCCTGCTTCAGTATTCAAGGCAGCCTGGCACGTCCTCTCAGGTTGCCGTCCAACCCGCAGATAGGACACCTTTCAGACTGCGGCGGTTTACCACCGCACTCCAAATCACTTGGTCTCCGCGGACTTGCCTCGTGCACTTTGGCTTTTGCCTTATAACTTCGCCCTCATCTGTATCCATCTGTATCATGTCATCCGATGGCACTCTCCACTACGCTCCGATTTATCTGTGGTTCATTTTTCTTGGCGGTTGGCTCTTTCACCCTCACCTTAATCCTCTCCCCTCAAGGGAGAGGAAATTCTTGGCGGGGTCTGCGGTTTTGCCTTTTGTACTTTGCATTCTGCAATTTGACTTCTGCCTTTCTTCGTGCCTTTGTGTTTAATCTTCCTCTTGGCGTCCTTGGCGGTTGAGATTCCTCGCTCTGCTCGGAATGACAGAAGGAAGGACGCCCGGCACTTGACACATTCTCCGGCCTGCTTATGATGCAGCATGAGAAAACAGGTGATGTCGGTCCTGCTGGCGGTATTCGCCGGCCTCTGCTTCGGCGCAGAAATTAAGGTCGAGAATCCTGAGCTGCTCAACCAGCTCGGCGAAGATGACCAGGCTGCTCTTGCTGAACACGGCATGGTGGCGCGCACCACAAGCTGCGACCAGATATACGAAGTCTATGAAGACGCGGCCAAAGACGACCTGCCCATTGTGGTTCTTACTGACCCGCTGTTCCATGTGTTCCACATCCTGTTCGACTATTCGCTGAGAACGGCCGAGCTCGACCATTTCTATCCTGCGATTCAGCAGATGCTTGAAGTCCTGCTCGCTCACCAAACCACGCTGCTCAGCCGGGCACGCGATGCCGAAGTCAAACAGGCACTGGAATGCAATATCGCATACCTGTCGGTCCCGCTCTCATACCTGGACTCCGGGTTTGAGATTCCCGCGACTGTCGCGGGGTGGGTCAAAGCTGAACGCCGGCTTATCGAAGCCAATGCCGGGTTCGACACCTCGGAAGTGCT
This sequence comes from Caldifarciminota bacterium, assembly GCA_030612625.1. Classification (GTDB taxonomy): domain Bacteria; phylum Hydrothermota; class Tepidihabitantia; order Tepidihabitantales; family Tepidihabitantaceae; genus UBA3079. The sequence goes on along the minus strand of JAUWNN010000281.1, from coordinate 2,044 downwards.
TGGAATCCTCGAGGACTTCTCCCAGTACAAACCGCGCGGCCACTACACCCGGAACGAGAAGTTCCGGCGCTACTTCAAGGCGATGATGTACCTCGGCCGGATGACATTCCTGCTCAAGACCCCGAAGCAACCCGAACTCGGCATGCGGCTGACGCGGCAGGCAATCCTCCTGGCCGATGCGTTCAAGTCCAACCAGGGCGGCACCGGTATCCATATCAAACACCTCTGGAACAGCGTCTACGAACCAACCGCGTACATGGTCGGCGAAGCCGAAGACCCGCTGCCCCGTGACTACGACAGCCTGTTCTCCACGCTTGCAGGCCCGGCTGACGTCGTGGAATGGGTTGCCGAAGACGACAATATCGCAGCATTCGTGGCGAAAGCCGAATCCCTGCCCCAGCCGAGAATCCTGTCAAGCCTCCGCGCGGACAATGAGCCGGTCAGCAAGACCAACGGCATGCGCCTGATGAGCCAGCGCTACATCCCGGACTCGGACATGTTCCAGCAACTGGTGTACGACAAAGTCGGCACCCAGGACGACCCGAGAATGATGCCGATGGGCCTGGATATAATGGCGGTTCTCGGGTCCAAACGGGCAAGGAAGTACCTGGTTGAAATCTATGAACAGGACAAGTATGTCAACTACCTGTCCCAGCTTGATTCACTCTGCCGGGAGTTCGCCGCGCTCACTCCGGAACAATGGAATCAGAACGCGTACTACGGCTGGCTCTATACGCTGAAGCTGAACCTGGAACCGGTGGGCCTGCCAAGACACCGTTCCTTGATTGCTGAGTTCACCCAGTCCGAAGCCTATGCGGACAAAACTCTGGTCACCAGTTGCGGGTCCTGGGCCGAGCTGCGCCATGACACCATCCTCTACGCCAAACAGAGCTACACGGTCTGGGCAACCGCAATACCGCCAGAACCTGAACCGCCAAAGGATATCGCCTATGTCGAGCCCAAACCCGAAGTGTTCAGCCAGCTTGCCCGGCTCTGCGCAGACCTGCACCAGCAGCTTGAACGCGCAGGAATCGTGCATCCGGAAATAGACCAGAAGCTCGACAAGTTCTCAAGCGTCTCGACCTCGCTTGCCCGCATCGCTCAGGATGAGATCCGTGGAACCAGGATGTCCGAGGACGACGTCCGGTTCTGCAAGGAAATCGGCAGCACTCTCAAGAGTCTGACAACGTTTCAGAGCACCGAGCTTGACACCGGCTCCGGGTTCGACCGCTACACATCAGACGAAGACAAGAAGATGGCCCTGGTGGCCGACGTGCACACTGCCCCGAATACCAGCCAGGTGCTCCAGGAAGCGGTCGGCAACCCCTGCAACCTATACGCGGTGATTCCGTTCCACGGCAAAGACTACCTGGCAATCGGTGCCTGCTTCTCATACTATGAATTCACAAAACCGATGTCCGAAAGAATGACCGACAAGGAATGGCAGGAACTCAAGCCCAGACCTGAAATGCCGGTCTGGACCAGAAGCTTCATCACCCGCTGATGACACCGAGGCAATAGATGATTTGCCCTGAGTGCAAGAATCCCGAGGACTAGTCAGAGACAGTCACCTATTGCAGCTTTGAGACCGCTGAGCGCCATCCGCTGACTGCTGAAGGCGGAAAGGGTTGAGCCGTCGGACGGCACCTGCGAGGACGCAGAGCAAGGGTTCCAGGGTGAATTGCCCCTCTTGGCGACCTTGGCGGCCTTGGCGGTTCATCTCTCTGTACTACAAAGGTACAAGACCGTCGTTTTCCCGAAGATGTTTTCCGCTATCATTCCTGTTTCGTGTCTTTCGTGATTTCGTGGCCAATTCGTTGCTCGTTCTTCGTTCATCGTTCTCTTTCGTGCCTTTCGTGATTTCGTGGCTAATCCTGGTTTGGTTGCGGCCCTTCGGGGGCCGCGCTAGGCTCTTAGTGGCTTTGTGTTGAGATGACTATATCGGTTTTCGGGTTCCGATGCTGCCTTGACACATGGCAAACACAGACCTAAAATGCGGCTGTTGAATTGCGAAGGAACCTGGAAGTCGAAGAAGATGACTATT
>JAUWNN010000258.1 GCA_030612625.1 Caldifarciminota bacterium | reverse complement strand
GGCAAGCCGGCCTGGAATGTCAGGCTGGCCCAGACGCTCGAGATGGACCAGGTCCTTTCGGTCGAACAGCCGTTTTCTGATGAAACAGGCAAGAGCCCGGGCCGGCTCAAGATGTCTCCTTGCGCCGAAGGCGTGACAGGCTTTGGCAAAGGCTGATAATACCAGACCGTTCCAATCGGCCAAAATCTTGTCGTCGGTCCGGGGCCGGTCATGCTTGTCCCTGACCTGCTTGAGCTTTGTTCTGATTTCAGATAGCTTGCGCCCGAGCTGGTCCGGTTTGAGTTTGTGAATCCGGAGCAGGTTGTCCACCGATGCGGCGACGTGCAGCACATTCCTGTTATGGAAGTTGCCGCGTTCAGTAATGCCGTACAGGTCAGATGCCAGAGGAGCCAGGTCCGGGCCGAGCGCCTGTTCTGTTTCGGACTTGGTCCAGAGGTAGAATCCACCTTCCTGCTGGTCAGTGTCTGCGTCCTGGGCAGCATAGAATCCGCCTTCAGGCGAGCGCATCTCGTGCTCGAGCCAGGCCAGGGTTTGCTCGGCAACTGAGCGGTAGAACCGGTCCCGGGTAATCTGGAAAGCTTCGACATAGGCCTGAGCAAGAAGCGCATTATCATACAGCATCTTCTCGAAATGGGGGACAAGCCAGACCGTGTCGGTTGAGTAGCGGTGGAAACCTCCTGCCAACTGGTCGCAGATTCCGCCTCGGGCCATCTTTCTCAAAGTCAGCTCTGCCATGCCCAAAGCCTGGTCGAATCCGGGCCGGTTCGCAAGCCGCAGAAGCAAAACCAGGTCAACAGGATTCGGAAACTTGGGCGCGAACCCGAAACCGCCGTGGTCTGAGTCAAACACCTCGAGCCTCTGGGCGTAGAACTTCTGCAGCGGCTCAGGCCCGAGCTTGCCTTCGTGACCTTGGAGCCTGGACAGTTGGTCCAGCTCTTCGACAATGGTTCTGCCCGCTTGTTCGATTTCCTCGCGCTCGGTCTGGAAATAATGGAGCACTGAATTAAGGACCCGCTTGAAACTGGACTGTCCGTGTCTTGGCTCGGCCGGGAAATAGCTGCCGCCGTAGAACGGTGTGAGCTTTGGAGTCAGGAATACTGACAAAGGCCAGCCCGCAGAACTGCTCAGGATTCTGACCGCATCGATGTAGATTTCGTCAATGTCCGGCCTTTCCTCCCGGTCAACTTTGATGCAGACAAAGTCCTGGTTCAGGATGTCGGCAATCTCCTGGTTCTCAAAAGACTCGCGCGCCATCACATGGCACCAGTGGCAGGACGAATAGCCGATTGAAAGAAAGACAGGCTTGTCCTCTTCTCTGGCGCGTTTCCAGGCCTCTTCACCCCATGGATACCAGTCCACCGGTTGGCCCGCATGGTCGCGCAGGTAAAGGCTGGTCTCTTTGGCCAGGCGGTTCACTACTAGCTTAGACCCAGTCTGGCCCTGTTCTGATTCAGCGATGAAGGCAGAATGGAAGATACAGAGGAATCGGAGCGTAGCGGAGAGTGCCATCGGATGGCACAACACAGATGGACACAGAAAGATTAACCGCCAAGAACGCCAAGGCCGCCAAGAGGAAGACTAAACACAAAGACACAAAGAACACGAAGGTTCTGGTTTTGGAGTGCGGCAGCGTGCTGCCGCTTTGTCCTGCCTGAAGCACGCTTCCGGCTATGAAAGCGGTGGCATGCCACCGCAGTCCAAAGTCGGGTGCGGTTAGCGGATGGCGGTCAGCGGATTGCGTCGGCTGTCATTGCGAGCCCGCCTTTGGCGGGCGCGGCAATCCGACCGAAGGTCGCTGCGAGCGCAGCGTGGCAGTCTTCCGGCCTTTGGCTGTCAGCCGTAAGCCGTGAGCTGCCAGCCGTTGGCTGTCAGTAGTCGGAAATCGGTAATCGGTAAGGCGGTCAGCGGAAAGCGGTATGCGGTCAGCGGATGGACCGGATTCGGAAATCTGCAATCACCAATCTGCAATCTGGAATCGGAGGGTGGTCAGTCGGTGGCCGGGATTGTGAAGCAGAGTCTGGTGCCGCCTTCTTGAGTTGACTCGAACCAGGCTCTGCCGTTGTGGGCCTCGATGATCGACCGGGCAAGGGCGAGCTCGATGCCGCTCGCCCACCTGAGTTTTTCCCGTGTTTCAGCCTGAATTGCCGGCTCAGGGGTTCGGGCCGGCAGGTCTGGACTGACGTCCAGTACGGAAACCAGAAGGCTGCCGTTCTGGTTCCGGGCGGTCACCTCAATCCTGGTGCCCGGCGAAGCGTACCTGATTGCAGCTCTGAGGTGGTTCTGGACCGCTTTTCGGATCCGGCTTGGGTCGCAGAGTACCTTGAGCGCCGGGACGTCGAAGCTCAGGTCAAGCTCTCGGTCCCGTGCCAGGGGCACGGCCTCGACGATGCATTCCTGGACGAGTTCCCTGATGTCCACCCGCTCCTTGGTAAGTTGCACGTTTCCTGAGTCCAGTCCGGAAGCCTCAAGCATATGGCTGCGGACCTCACTGAGTGCTCTGATGTTCTTGGCGACGGTCTCAACCGCCTTGTGCTCCTTTTCCGACAACTCGCCGAGCGTGCCGTCAGAAAGCATTTCGATGTAGCTCTGTATTACCGTCATCGGCGTGCCGAAGTCGTGCATCAGGACCAGGTTCAACAGCTCACGCTTCTGCTTGTCTGAGGCCGCCAGTTCTGCGTCAAGGCGCTTGCGTTCGGTTATGTCGGTGTCCGCGCCTCGGTACCCGAGCAGGTTGCCATCCTCATCGAGAACCGGTACGCCGCTCGTAAGAAGCCAGACAACCTCGCCCCGCTTGTGGAGGTTCTTGTTCTCAAAGTCGCGGAAGGGTTCTTTCCTGGCAAATGCGGCGAGCGCGGCCTGCTTCTGCTTTTCCCTTTCCTCGGGCAGGAAAAGGTCGTAGAAGTGCTTTTCGCCGACTAGCTCTTCGGGCCGGTAGCCGAGCATTTCCTCGACCACCGGGCTGGCGTAGGTGTATAGTCCCTGGGCGTCCGTTTCCCAGATCAACTCCCGGGCGTTCTCAGCAACCTGACGGAAACGCTCTTCAGACTCGCGCAGCGCCCGCTCGGCCTGGAGTAGCTCAGTCACGTCGGAAATCATCACCAGGTCGCCGACGGTTTTCCCCTTGTCGTCCTTCATCGGCGTCGCTCTGATTCGGCCGACCACTGTCTTGCCGCTCTTGTGCTGGAACTCGGCATCATAGGGAGGGATGTTCCTACCCAGCATCCGGGCAACGAACCTCTTAAACAGCTTGACCTTGGTTGCGCGGGTGGCGAAGGTCAGGCTCAGGATGTTCTTGCCGACGACCTCCTCTGGTTCATAACCCACCCAGTCAGAAACCCGGCGATTGATCTCCAACAGCTTGCCCTTACGGTCCAGAATCACAATCAACTCCGGAGACAGCTCGAATATCAGCCGGTACTTGTGGTCTCGGCCCGGGACAGAACCAGCAGACTTCTGCTCCGTACCCGATGGCCGGTCCACGGCGGCGCGCTGCTCAATTGTCGTGTTGTGACTGCTGTCAGAATCCAGCCTTCCTGAAGAACCCATCATGTTAGAATCCAATATCTATTATACACTCGATGCGAATGGAGTCAACCTCCGGGGTTGACAAGTTCCACAAAGCCAACGAAGTGGAGCGGGGCTGAGTCCTCAGGCGGGTAGCGGTTTAGGGTCAGCGGAAAGCGGATTGGAACCGCCAAGGCCGCCAAGAGGAAACCTAACCACAGATGAACGCAGATGAGGACAAAAGCCAGAATGCAAAAGGCAAAACCGCAAACCCCGCTGTCATTGCGAGCCTGCTTCTGGCAGGCGCGGCAATCTTCCGCTGTCCTTAATTCGACACTCGGAATTCGGCTACCCGCCAAGACCGCCAAGGGACAGGAACTGTCACCCCGACCGAAGCGGAGGGGTCTCTCCGGTCATGTCATTGCGAGGCTGCGCCGTTCTGTCATTCTGCTCTGCGGGCGGTTTGTCATGCTAAGCCCTTCATTTCCTGTCACTCTGAGCCCTTCGCTTCTGTCATTCTGCTCTGCCGGAGGCAGGTGCCGTCGGACGGCTCACGAAGCGAAGAATCTCGCAGCGCCGCTCAGGGTAAACTCCGTCGAAACATCT
>JAUWNN010000181.1 GCA_030612625.1 Caldifarciminota bacterium | reverse complement strand
GCCGATTTCACCAACCGCTGTGGCGCCTTGCAGCTCAACAATCCTGCCCGGTATCGCCAGACACATGGCAGAGAGAAGGGTTCCAGGATTCCAGGGGTCGAGGATTCCAGGGTTCGAGGGTTCCAGGGTTCGGCACTTGACCCCTTGAACCCTCCGAATAATGGCATGCCGACTCGCCCAAGTTCACACCCAAAGGCTCGGCTACCAGTTCGCACTTGGCCTTGAGCACAAAGAACCCGTCCCGTCCCTTTCCAACCAGGGACTCGAAATTGGCATGGCCCTTGGCAATCACCACATCAGCCTGCTCATACGCCTGGTGGAATTCATCTGATACCGTTGCCAGGTCAACTCCGAGAAACTGCGACCCGGTGCCGATGACTTTTCCATACGTATTCAGCCCAAGCTTCTCCGCCTCCCCTACCGTTACGTCATTGAGCACCGGGCTCGACCGCGCCACAATAGTCAGCTCTGTTCGCGGCAGCCGCTTGAGCACCAACATGTCAAACATCACTTCGCCCGAATTGTCCAGAATATACATCACCTTGCGCGCCCGGGACAGCCGTTCCAAGAGCATATCCGAATCATCATGCGCGAATCGCAGGTCTTTCAGAGCATCATCGATACTGAAGCTATGCCTTGGCCCCGGGTCAATCACATTGCCGGCCGCGGCCAGCATCAGTGCGGTCTTCAGAGGCTCGGAACTCTCAGCGATTTCTCTATCCGCCTTTTCGGCCACCGGCCGGGCCGCGCGATTCTGCTCCGCTTTCATCTGCTTGAACGGGTCTGTGCTGTCCAGCAAACTCATCACCGCCAGCAGAATCCTTGAAGTGTACGTGCTCGGCGGCTCATCCAGACTCAAGCCTTTCGCTACTTCTTTCACCCGCTCAACAGCCTTGCGCTCAAGTTCCTCGTCACCGCCGACCATCTTGACAATCCTCCGGCACTGCCTGATTGCGCACGGCAAACACTCAATCCCGGAATGCATCAGAAAACAGGGTTCAAGGGTCCCAGGGTTCTAGGGTTCAAGTGTCGGCCTGCTTTCGTTTCAGCGACTCGATGAGCGCCTTGAGCAACCGCTCGACGTCACCGACCGCCTCCTTGAGGGACTTCGACTGCTCGGGCCTCAGGAAACCAAGGTCCGAAGCCAACAGCACCTGGGTCTCAAGCTCACAGAGTGAAGCATATGCAATGTGCAACGACTGTAGATACTCACCAATGGACTTTCGTCCATATCCCTCGGCTATGTTCGAAGGAACAGAAACTGCGGCCCGTCGGATCTGCGAGACAAGACCGTACTTCTCCTCCTTGGGAAACCCCGCGGTCAGCCGGTATGTCTCAAGACAAAGCTGATAAGCACACTGCCACGCCGTCAATTCCTTGTAGCTCTTCAGCACCGCGCAACTCCCACAACCGTGACCAGCTTCTTCACTGGAACCCTCGACCCCTTGAACCCTTGAACCCTTTTCTTCACGTCTTCAGCTTCTTCTTCTCGGCCGACGGAAACAACACGTTATTCAGTATCAGCCGGTACCCGGGCGAGTTCTTATGCAGAGAAAGGTCGGTTGGCGGGTCACCAATTCGGTGCGCATAATCCTCAGGGTCATGCCCACCCAGAAATGTCCAGGTTCCGGTCCCGAAATTGTCATGGAGGTACTTCACCTCTTCGGTGTTCCTGACTTCGCCCATGATGAGCACGCGCTTTTTCAACCGGCTCCTCCGATGCCCGCAGTTCTGGCCCAGGAACTCCTTGACCAGCCCGACATGGTTCTGGACCAGCATGCACGGCACCGGGTCGAACTTGGCCGAGAAGTCAAAGAGCGAAATGTAAACATCAGGCCCGCGCGCGCAAGTCTCCGGGTAAGTGTCAATGTCCGAATGCTCATAAACCAGCGGGTCGGTAACCACGTTGAAGTTCTCAAAAGCCAGACACCCGGTATAGTCCAGCTTGGCCCGGTAATTCGGGTCTATCGGGTCCCCGTCGAAAACCTGGTTGCAGATATCGGTATTGCGTGCGGCCCAGGCGATATCCGGAGTGTCGGTTGCCGAGCACATCGCGAACAGCATCCCGCCGTCCGCCACGTACTTCCGAATCATCTCAACCACCGAAAGCTTCAACTTGCTCACCTTGCGAAACCCGAACTTCGCCGCCATCTGCTGGTTCAAGGCCACACTGGCCTGATACCAGTCCGTATTCCGGTACGAACCATAGAACTTCCCATACTGGCCGGTGAAATCCTCATGGTGTAGGTGGAGCCAGTCGTACTGAGCAAGCTTTCCCTGCAGCACCTCCTCATCCCAGACAAGGTCGTAGTCAATCCCCGCATACTCCAGACCAAGCCGCACCGCATCATCCCAGGGCTCGGCAGTCGGCGGCGCATAAACCGCCACCTTTGTCGGCCGCTCCAGAAGAACCGACTCCATATTGCTCTGCTCAATAACGGTCCGAATCTGCACCAGCTCGGATGCGGAAACCGACTGATACACCACCCCGTTCAACCGGCACTCCTTCAATGCCTGCGCTTCCACCGGCAAAAGGAACGACCCGCCCCTGTAATTGAGCAGCCACTCCGCCTTATGACCCCGTGTCAACAGCCGGTAGACAACACCATAAGCTTTCAGATGGTCGGTCTGGGTCAAATCCATCGGGACAAGTGCCATCGAAGGCTCAGCAAAGACGCTTGACGCTAGAAGCACAACGCATGACGCAAAACGCCAGAAGTATCCGGCGTGAAGCGTCCGGCCTGAAGCGTCCGGCGACCTCTTGCTCACGGCCCCATCCTTGTCCCGGCCTTGCGCTCCAGAGCCAAGCTGATGTGCTCAGGGTCGGTAATCACAACCTCTTTGCCACCGTGCTCGAGAAATTCCAGTGCCGCTTCTATCTTCGGCCCCATACTGCCTGGGGGAAACTGCCCGGCCTCAAGATGCTTGCGCATCTCTTGAGCACGCACGTCAGCAAGGGGACGTTGTTCCGGTTTCCCGAAATCCAGATACACCTGCTCAACCGATGTTGACATGACCAGCCGCTCTGCACCGATACCCTTGGCCAGCAGACTTGAAGCCAGGTCCTTGTCAATGACCGCGGCAACTCCGCGCAGAAAGCCATCCTCTTTCACAACCGGAATCCCGCCGCCCCCGCATGCAATCACAACCGCCCCGTCCTTCAGCAATCTGCCAATCTGCCTTTTCTCAACAATCTCAACCGGTCTTGGCGACGGCACCAGCCTGCGGAACCCACGTCCCGCATCCTCGCGCATGACCCAGCCCAGCTCTTTCTGCAGTCCGGCCGCCTCCCCTTTGGTATAGAACGGCCCGACCGGCTTGGATGGACTCTCAAATGCCGGGTCATTTCTGTCTACAACAACCTGGGTCACGACCGTAGCCACCCCTTTCCTGATGCCGCGCCGTGCAAACTCGTTCCCCAGCGACTGCTGAATCATATACCCGATTTCGGCCTGGGTCTGGGCATTGCACGCATCAAGCGGAATCTCGGGCAGCCGGTTGCGGGAAAGATGGGAACGGATAAGCAGAAACCCTACCTGCGGCCCGTTGCCATGGGTCACAACAACCTCATTACCGGTCTCAACCAGACCGGCAATCTGAGAGCAGGTTTGCCCGACTGCTGCCAACTGGTCCTCAAAAGAGCTTCGCTCCTTGGACCTGACAAGCGAATTGCCGCCGATTGCCAGCACTATTATTGAACTCACAACAGTAAGGATACCCTGGCCGATTCTCAGGGTCAAGCCGACCCGGAACAGAACCCGACGGGCCTCCTTGTCAAACCCGGTTTCGCAGAGTAGACTGATTGAGGAAGGATTCTAGGAGTCCAGGATTGGAGAAAGGGTTCCAGGGCTTGAACCCTCGACCCCTTGCTCTGCGTTCTCGCAGGTGCCATCCGATGGCTCAACCCTCGACCCCTGGACCCCTTTTTGTTGGAGGCGGGTCGGACGGTCGCGGCGGGGATGAAGGCTCTAACCCTCTCCTGTCGAGGAAAGTCCGGGCACCAGAGGGCAAGGCACTCGTGAATAGCGAGGCTGCGGACGGGAAACCGCCCGTGGACGGAAAGTGTCACAGAAACGATACCGCCCTGCCGGGGCGCGGGACATAACCCAATTCCGTCCTCGGAATTGGGATTGTGTCCCAAGCCGACCGGCAGGGTAAGGGTGAAATAGTGCGGTAAGAGCGCACTGGTCCGAATGGTGACATTCAGGCCGGATAAACCCTGCCCGGTGCAAGACCAAACTGAGGACAGGACTGGCCCGGTCCGTTATGATTCTCGGGTAGGTCGCTTGAGACATGCGGGCAACTGCATGTCCAGACAAATGACCGTCCCCTGCTCTTGCGGGGACAGAACCCGGCTTACAGACCCGCCTCCTTTCTGAACGGGCCAGCTTGCGGCTCACGGCTGACATCCGGGCACAAGCTCAAGCTGTCCAGAATGTCGTGGTCGCACCTTAGCCGAGTCAGCATTCTCGTGGAACGTTCTGACAGTAGAAGCCACAATCGTTTTCAGAGCTGTTGTGCATTGCGTTGTGCAGTGCGGTTTGCCGGCCGTTGTACCGGCCGATTTCCGGGCCGATGTGCCGAAAGTTGTGCCGAGCGTTTTGCCCTGCGTTCTGCCAAGCGTTGTCCAAAACGTTGTGCCGAGCGTTCTGCTCTGCGTTCTGCCAAGCGTTGTCCGAAACTTTGTGCCGAGCGTTTTGCCGGCCGGTTTCCGTCTCGTTCTGCTGTGCGTTGTGCAAGGCGATTTGAGTTTCGATGTGACCCGGGGGGTTGGGGAGTCAAAACACGGGCATTACTGATATCAGCTTGAAGCACCAGGACTTGGCACGGTTTTTCCACTTGCGCCAGATGATAAGAATCCTTATCATTAGATATGATGAAAAAGACCGTTTCCGGCCCGGCTGGCGAGTTCGAATTCACGCCTGAGTTAGGCAAGAGGCTGAAGCAACTCAGGGTTCGGGCCGGCCTGACCCAGGTCCAGTTGGCAGAACAGATGGGCCGGAAAGGCAAAGGAGGCCATTTCGTTGTCGGCAGGCTGGAGCGCGCAAAGGTCAGCCGGCCCTCGCTCGGCCTTGTTGCCGATTACCTGCGTGCCTGCCGGGCAAGCTTTGACGACATCTCAGACATCCTGAACGAGTATACAAGAAGGCCGCGCGTGGCCGAGGAAAAAGGCCGGGCCGCGGTCAGGGCAATGACCGAAAACCTGCCGCAGAAGATTGCGCAAAAAGTCGAGCGGTATGACACTAAAATTGCGGTTGACCGGAGGTTCTCAGACAAGCTGCCCGAGCAGCCGGACAAGAGGCTACTCAAGGCCCAGAGACTGGCCGCGTCCTGGCTTGTCCGGCAGCGGCTTGAGGACCGGCTGCACGAAGTCCTGAACAAACTCGGCACGGCTGGCCGTGGTCCGGAACGCAAGTCCCTTGCCGACTATGGCCGCAAGGTGTTCGGCGTGCTCAGGCGCACGCGCGGAAAAGAAGACGAACGCAGACAGGCACTCCTGGAAGCAAGGCAGGCCGCGGAGAAAGAACGAACAACCGAACCCGGCAGGCTCGAACACATCGAACACAAGGTCAAGGAACTCTTCACAATCCTGGAGCAGAAGGGGGATTTGGACCGGCTGCCGACCGCAAGGGAAGCAGAGCGGCTTGCCGGCCTGCCTCCCGGCCGAAGGGTGAGGACTGACGAAAAGATGCATCGCGTGAACGTCGAGGCCGCGGCAGCGAGAAAGCAGATGGAGCGATTCACCTTCCTTGACCGGACCCGAGACGAGGCCAGGAAGCTGCTCGCTGAGCTCGGCGTACCCGAGGACCAGCGGCCGCGATACCTGCCTGTGGTTGCCCAGTTCTACCACATTGCCGACCACACGAAGGCGGGCTCAGAACAGCGCCAGAAGATGGTTGATGAGTTCCTCGCACAGATGCGGGAAAAAGGCTGCAACCCGGAACTGGTCCTTCGTGTCGGCGACCTGACCCTCGAACGCTATGAGCAATCCCGCCGCGCTCCGCCCTCCGCTTCGGAATCCGAAACCAGCGAATAGGGAAGCCCCCTGGTCACTTGGCCTCCTTCTTCTTTCCCCGAAAACCGATATAGGATTGGCCACGAAAGCACGAAAGCCACGAAACAGAAGTAACCGCAGATGAATACCGATGAACGCAGATTCCTTTCCGGACCCTATCTGTGCAATCTGCGTAATCTGCGGTTCAGCCGTTTCCGGTCTTCGTGGCTCTATTTCGGTTCTTGGGCTGCTGTCAGCCGCAAGCTGCGGACTGTTGGCCGAAAGCCATCCAGCTATCAGCCATTCGCCACTCGCAATTCGTCATTGACCTAACCGCCAAGGCCGCCAAGCACACCACC
>JAUWNN010000049.1 GCA_030612625.1 Caldifarciminota bacterium | reverse complement strand
CCTGAACCACGAAGTGCTGGGCCTGCGCCCGAACGGGATGAACCTATACTTGAAAAACCCCGAGTACCCCCCCCGGGCAATTGACAACGACGGCTGGTTCCACACCGGAGACCAGGGCAGATTTGACCATGCCGGCAACCTCATCATCACCGGCCGCATCAAGGAAATAATCGTCACCGCGTATGGTAAGAACATCGCACCGGTACCGGTCGAGCAGGCTATCACCGGCTCTAACTATGTCGAGCAGGCAATGGTTATCGGCGATAGAAAACCTTTCCTGTCGGCCCTGGTGGTCCCGGCCCGCCTGGTTCTTGAAGAGCACGCCCGCAAACAGAACATCAAGTTCGACGACTTCAGCACCCTGCTCCACCACCCTCACATTACCGGTCTGTACGAACAGGAAATCAAGAAAGCGCTCGCCAACTTCGCCCAGTACGAACAGGTGCACGCCTTCACACTTGTCCCAGAACCGTTCACCGTGGAAAACGGCCATCTCACCCCAACACTGAAGATGCGCCGGCCCCGGATTCACCTTGCGTTCAAAGAGGAAATCGAAAAGATGTACAAGGAGCACTAGATGAAAAGGCTCTTGTTGACCATCACCCTCATCGCTATAGCCGGGGCAGCATCACCCGTAGATTCGCTGTGCGACCAGGCAGCATACTTGTTCTTCAATCGCCATCTCAGCACCGGCTATCTTGACTCGGCCTACTCGCTACTCTCCCTGGGCCGGGAAACGGACCCGAATCACCAGCGCTGCCTCTACCTCTGGTCCCGCATCCACGTCCAGAAAGGGGACATAGCCAGCGCGAAATCCGACAAGTTCAAGCTCTACGAGCGCGCCCGGGCAATCGCCGAAACCCTCAAAACACTGAACGAATACAACATGGACGGCCACATGTGGTGGGCTGTTGCCCACGGCCGCATCGGCCAGACCCGGGGAGTGATGAACTCACTGTTCATGGTGCCGACGCTGAAGAAAGCATTCAACCGGGTGCTTGAATTCGATTCGACCTATACCACCGCCTATGACGCCCTTGGCGTGCTCTATTACGAACTACCCGGCATAGTCGGCGGCAACCTCGGGAAGTCGAAGAAATACCTCACCATGGGCCTGCAGGTCGACCCGAACTACACATTGCTCAGGCTTGACCTTGCCAAGGTCTACGTCAAGCAGAAACGCTGGCAAGAAACCAGAGACCAGCTCAACATCATGCTTGCCACTGAGAACCCGACCTGTCCGGCTGACTTCGAGCTGGACGACAAACCCGAGGCCCTGGAACTGCTGGAGAAAATCAAAGACAAATAGCCGAAGACCCTACCACAAAGGACACCAAGAAGCAGAATGCAGAGTGTAGAAGGCAAAACTCAGAAGGCAGAACCGCCGAGAGACAAGTCATTGCGAAGGAGCGAAGCGACTGTGGCAATCTCCTGACGTCTGCCACTCGTCATTCGCACTCTGACTTCTGCCTTCGACCCTTCGTCATTCGACTTCTGTATCAGACCCGCCGGCCCTGACCACAGCAACTTCTGACTCCAGTTCCTGGGGCTGCAGACCCGGTTCGCTTATGGCCGGTTCCGGTTGGATTGGCACTGCCGGAATGCGGCTCAGCGCGTCACTTATAATCCTCACCCTGGTCTCTACTGCGGCTCGCCGGTTGATAATGATATAGTACCGGTTCCGCAACCGGCACAATCCTCCCTCGCTCTGCAGGTCATCAAAGATGAGCTTGACCCCTTTTGCCTCGCACTCCTGCTCCAGCCCTTGCAGAACTTCCTTTGCCTTCATAGCCAGTTCCTTTCCTGATACCAGCGGATTGCCTCTCCTAGTCCCTTTTCCAGCAGGTATTCCGGCTCAAAACCCAGCTCTTCCTGCGCCTTGCTCGTGTCACAGACCCAGCACTCCTGGACAAGCTCCTCTGCCTTGTCCCGGTTGAATATCGACCCTTCCCGGCTGAACCACTCGCTGACCCGGCCCGCGGCTTTCACAGCCCAGCCCGGCATCCGGACCCGCACCGTTTTCCTGCCCAGGAGCTTTGCGGCCACCCGGCTCATACCATCATAATCATACCAGCACCCGTCCGAAATGAAGTAGACCGAGCCCGAACTCACGTCACATTCCGCAGCCAGGAGCGCGGCCCGCACCGCATCCTTCACGTACACAACCGAGAATGTCCCGCCGAGAACCGGCCTTATGCCTCGCTTCAGATTACGCAGCAGCACCAGGCTGTCCCGGTCCCTCGGTCCGTACACTGCCGGGAACCGCAATATGACCGAGTGCAGCCGGTCTTTGAGTTCCACCACCGCCTGCTCTGCCTTCAGCTTACCTCTGCCATAGTAACTTACAGGTTCGGCCCGGTCTGTCTCGGCCTTGGGCCGGTCCGGGCTGGTTGCAGGTCCGGCCGCAGCCGCGCTGGAAAAAAGCACAAACCGCTTCACCCCCGTCTCTGCACACACCTCGGCCAGCACCTTTGTCCCTTCATAATTCACCCGCTCGAAATCAACCCGGTCCTTGGGCCTGACGGTCGCCGCGGTATGGAACACCCAGTCCATACCGGTCGCAGCCGTAACAAGCGATTCCCTGTCCCGCAAATCACCGTACGCAAGCTCGATATCCAAATCCCCTATCCAGGTCAAATCACTTGTCTTGCGCACCAGCCCACGCACACCATGACCGCGCTTCTTGAGCAACTCGCAAAGATGAGACCCGATGAACCCGTTCGCCCCGGTCACCAGCGTCTTCATGTCCGCTCAACGCTCTTCGCCCACCTCGAACCCTTGGACCCTCGAATCCTTGAACCCTTTGTTTTTGCCTTCTGCCTTCTTCCCTTGGCCAGCTTCGGTTCAATCCTGCGGTTGAAATAGTCCAGGCACCGAAGTGCCGCTTCTCTTGGTCTCACCTCGAACACCATGAACGCCCCGGTTGGAGCCAGCATCCGGAAGAACGGCACGAAATCAATCGTGCCCTCCCCGAGCGGCAGGTGCTCGTCCCGCTTCCCGTGATTGTCGTGCAGGTGCACGTGATAGATGTGCCGCCAGTGTCGCCGGAAAAAAGCCAACTCTATCTTCCGCTTCCGGGCCGAAAGCACATTCACATGCCCCACGTCAAGACACAACCCCAGGTTCCCGCCCAGCACCCGGTCCATAATCTCATGCACAAACTCGAACCTGAACCCGCCGACATTCTCGATGCACAACCTCGTCCTGCCACCGGCATACGCCTTCAAATCAGCCAGCGCGTCGCTCACCGATTTCAGGTAGAAGTCGGGAAAAGCGTCGTGCAGAAGAACCGTACCACCACCCTGCCCATAGCACATCTCAAACCCCAGGTGCATCACCACTCGACTGATGCCCGCTTCTTTCGCCTGGTCCATAACCCGCTTGAGCTCACCGACCGCGCACCTCACCGCTCTGGTATTGGGAATGAAAAACGACGGCCCGTCAATCGCATGAGCAGCCAGCTTCACATGATACTTCCTTGCCGCGGCCCGAATCCGCTCACGTTCCCGCTTGCTTGCGAGCTGCCGAGTGAAATGAATGTTGCCCAGGTTCAACTCAAGAACTCCAAACTCGTGTTCATGGGCAAACCGGATGGCGTCAGTTATGCTATTGAAATCGAACAGAACCTGAAGGCCCAGGCGTCGCCTGACAGCCTCTCGAGGGTGCACGTGCGATTATAAATGCAACCCTCCCAGTGTCAAGGCGATAACAGCATGTGCGCCATAAGTCTGCCATACCAGCCTATGCTGGCACGGACTATCCTGATTTTCAGCCCTATGATTCGACAATTCTGTAGAATCCGACTCAGGCCGAAATCCTCCCTAACCCCTTGATTCGCCATTCGTTATTCGGCATTCGCAATTTCCTTCTCCCCCGTCCCCTAAGGAGTTCCGCACGGCCTTTGTTTCGGCCTTGGTTCATCCCTTTGTCCTTGCCTTTGACCAAGTCTTTTTCGACACCTTATTTCAACTATTTGTGCCGGTCTGTGTTTGAGCCTTTGTCTCGGGCTTTGTTTCAGCCCAAGTCTCAGTCTACGTCCGGGCCTTTGTCGATGTCTTTGTCCCAGCCTGTGTCTCAGCCTTTGCGTGAGTCGTTGTCCGAGTCTTTTCCTCAGCCTTTGTCAAGGTCTTTGTCGATGCCTTTGCACAAGCCTTTGCTTCAGCCGTTGTCCGAGCCTTTGTCAAAACCAATCGTCCTTTCATTCCGACTCCAGCAGAATGACCGCAGGTGACAGCAAGACACCTCATTGCGCGCAGCGCTTGTGCCGGTCGCAATCTCTCCGCCTTTATCCCTCCGCATTCATCCTCTTGATTGGGGTTGAACGGACTCTGTCATGAGATACAACTGTAAAATGGCCTTCGAGCGGGATATTCTCATCGGCCAGGAAACGCAATGGCCTCAAGGCAAGACGTAAACCGCCTCTTCCTTAAGCAGTCGGGTGGTGTACTGCAATGCGGCGAGAATATCCTCGTGTTTGAGTTGAGGATAATTCTCAAAAATCCGGGCTTCGGTCCAACCGTTGGCCAGCAACTCCAGGATAAACTCCACGGCAATGCGGGTTCCCTTGATTACGGGTTTACCCTTCAACACCGCTGAGTCAATTGTGATTCTATCCTGCCAAGACATAATTCATTATAACTCCACCTTGAAAGGAATCAAGCATTCGTCGCCAGCCGTAAATCGCTCTGCAAGCCATTGGGAAACCTGCCCCAGAAGCTGCCCCAGCCAATTAAAACCGGCGGGGAGCCGAAGCTCCCCGCCGTATCTGCAGACCCTTCCGGCCTCAGTTGGACGACTACTCCAGCTTCACCATCTTCCGGGTTGCAGTGTAGTCACCTGCGACAAGCCGGCAGAAGTACACACCCTTGGGCAGACGCTTCTGAGGGACGCCGCCGACATCCCAGGTTGCCTTGTAAACTCCAGGCTTCTGCTTCTCTTGAACCAGAGTTCTCACAACCCTTCCTGTGACATCCAAGACCGACAGATTCACATCCGTTTCTTGAGGTAGCGAGTAGCGAATCGTGGTGCGCCGACTGAAGGGATTCGGGAAGTTCCGCGACAGGCTGAAAGTCAAGGGAAGCATTGAATTGCCTTTGAACTGGCCCTCCTCGATACCAAGTGGCGCATACGGCCCATGCCAGAAACCAAGGATTGCCCGGTAGCCAGAACTTGTCAGCTCTCCAGAAGCAACCTGCTGTCCGATGCTCATGCCGCATCTGTAGCCGCTTGAACTCAACCTTTTCCCGCCTTCGTCCAGAACAGAGGCCCTCAGCAGGTAGGTCTGGGCGAAGGAAAGGCTGGCCAGAAGCGCGAGACCAATAAGGTATCTGGATGGCGTCATCTCTGCTCCCCTTCACTCCCGCTGAGTCCGTCCCTTCGGCCACGCGTCATCCTTGCTTCCCCTCTTGCCTCGGTATCAGGAATCACAATGTTCGGCCTCGACTCATATCCCTTCCTTCTGCCGATGGCAATCCAGTCAAACTCGGCACCGCTATCACCTGCCACGGTAGCAACCCTGAAGCCGCTCGCAGACTTCTCTGCGATGTAGACAGAGACGGGCCCACGAGGCGTCACGACCACCGTCGGCGGGGCTTCATCTGTAGTCGCGCCAGCGAACTCCAGACTGAACACCACCTCAGCGGCCCCGTCACGCAGACAGGAACTCCCGCGGCACATCACGGTGGCCTCGGTAGACACGGGGCACGTCATCGCGACCGGCCCTTTCGGTGTTGCCACGTAGGCTTCAAATGACCCGGTTGAGGTGATGTAGCCATCAACGTAGATACCAGGGCAGCTTGATCCACCGTCGTTGTAAAACTCAGCCACATAGTCGGTCTGGCGATCCGTGTAGAGATGGCCAGCGGTTCGGGCGCAGTTCAACTCCACACCGTAGTTGACGTCCTGCATCGTGATGCCGTAGGTGAAGTCCTCTATTCTCATCCCGATGCCGGAACCCGGACCGTACATCGTAATGCCTTCGCTTTGGGTGTTGATATGGATACCCTTCTTGCACGAGTCAACTAGAATTGCCGGGACGCCGAGCGAAGAGGACCCGCCTGAAATGCGCACTGCAGTGGAATCACCGGAGTTCACGCGGACCGGGGTCGCGGACCCGGTGAAGCGCACGAAGCGGGCGGTATCAGACCCCCCGGTTTCGTCCACGCCTGGAGCCCACTGCGAACCGTTCCACTTCAGAACCCGGTTCGGACTCGGGGCAACGGAAGAAACTGGTCTGCCCTGCAACCCGACCACCGTAGCATTCACCGTGCCTGTAACCTGTCCGCTGCCGGAAAGGTCACGGCCGTAGGTTAACGTGTGATGGTGGACGGCGTCTGCAAATGCAGAGGCATCCTCACCATCAACCTTGTCCGCATTGAAACCAATCGGCTGGGCGTTGATGTTGTGAGCCAGCTTGTCCACGGTCACAGCATCGTTCGCTATCTCGTTGGTGCTTATCGGTGGCGAAATCGGGCGCGAAATCGAGGCATACAGCGCAGTGTCGCTCTTGATGCTCCTGAAGGCAAATGCCGTGCTTGTCACCTCTACACCAGGCGTTAGCGGCTGTCCTTCAACGGTGAACTCCAACCAGCGCCGCGTTCCGTCCATGAAATGGCTCGCCGGAATGTTCAGATTGACGCTAAACAGCCCCTCAGTCACTTCCACGTTTAGGGTGCTGTCCCACAAGGTAGTGCCACCTTCGTTCTTCAGCGTGAAGATAATTGACTTATTGCCCCTGATGGGGTGGCCTTGGTCATCGGTAAGATAACCTTGAACATTCAGGCCACTGGGAACTGAGAAATCATCCAGCTCCACCTTGACTGTGCCGACCTGGTCGGTATTGACTACTGCGTCACCGCCTTGTGCTGCCAGTGCAACACAGGCAATGACGATGCTCATCAAGAATCCTCTGAGCATCTTTCCTCCTTCTTTCTTCTTTGATTCCGCACCCGTGCACCTCGGATGCTGCCTTTCGTCCTTGGCTCGGTGCCGCCAGCAAGACACGCTCGGCAATTCCTGCCTCACTTCGTGATTCGGCCTGCCAAACCAAGGGCGACCGACTTCACCAAGCCGTCGACCGGACCCGGAAGGCCGGTGGGAGTCGCACGGACTATGTCTCTCGTCTTCGCCCTTGAGCTTCGTCTGTCATCCTTGGCGATGTCCATAATCACGCCTGTCCGGCCTCTGCCCAGCAGAGGATCACATATCTGTTCCATCTGCCGCTCTGCATCCCCGACACGGGCATCAACCGAGTTGCTCGAACGGGTTGTCGTTCGGCGTGAACTGCTTCCGCGTGATGACGATGACGAATGGTAACCACTGCCCCTTGAACTCGACATCCGAGTCGAGTTGAAAGCAGTTCTTGGACGGCTGGCCGTCCTCGGTGAAGCCCTCCGGGCGTTCGTAATCTTGGCCACGAGCTTCCCGGCTTCCGTTCTACCCTCTGCAGAAAGCCCGAAGTACCCCGCAAAGAGAACGGAACCGACGATGGTGACTACCCGGAAGAAACGCGATATCACCAACAGAAGCACGAAGATGACCGCGCCCGCTATGACCAGTACTGCCAAGAGAGGAGCTGACATTGAATCCTCCTTCTGAGGTTTCGAAAATACATCCGCGCGCCTCGGATGCACTTTTCGTCTTTGGCCGGTGCCGCCGTATGTTGCTGTTGGGTTTGAAACATCATAAGCAGCCTTTGCACTTTTAGTGCCAGTATGGAAATGGCCATTCCCTCGCCCGGAGACGGCATTATGGAGCATATTTGTAACCGACCGGTGACACTGCTGTCACCGAAGGGTTACAGGTTAGGTTCTGGGGACTAGGTCAGTTCTCGGCCTGAGCCGAGTCGGGGCTGATGCCAAGGCGCTTCATGATTCGGTGAAGGCTGGGTCGTTCGATGCCTAAGAGCCGAGCCGCTTTTGTAACATTGCCACCTGTCTTGGCCAGCGCCGCAAGTCTCTCGGGGCAGGCTTTCAGTTTCTATTCCGGATTCCAGGCGTCGTCCCAAGAACCGAAATAGAGCCCCGAAGCCTGCCCTGAACGGAGTCGAAGGGACACGAAGAACACGAAACGGAGAAACAGCAACCGTGCGGCCTGAAAGAGATAGGGTGACACCCTTGCGCTGCGCAGGGTGTCACCCTTGCCAGTTCTGAGTCCGGGAGGTTCATCTTTCGTGGATTTCGTGCTTTCGTGGCCAATCCTATATCAGTTTTCGGGCGTCGTTGCGCGGCTTGACATTCTGCTGAAGCATGAGATACTTTAATTAGAGTGCAATCAACTAAACCAGTGCGAGTGTTCTCTATAACCGAATACGCTGACAAGGCGCTGAAGAAGGCTGAGTACGACCGGGACGAGAACGGTGTTGTGATTGCCAGGGTACCCGGCGCATCAGGTTTCTTTGCCCAGGGTGACGACTTCGAAGAAGCCCGAGCCAATCTGCGTGAAGTTATCGAGGGCAACGTTGTGCTGGCGCTTCAACTCGGACTCTCCATCCCGACGATTGAGGGTGTGAAAATGACCGAGCAGGCGCATGTCCAGGCTCGTCCCACTTAGACCCGACAAGGTCGTAAGGAAGCTCGTCCGCCTGGGATTTGAAGGACCGTATCCAGGAGGCAAGCACCAACGGATGGTCAACCTCAAGACCAACAAGGTCATCCCGGTCCCGTTCCACAAGGGCCGCGACGTAAGCGTCGGGCTAATCCGCGAGATTATCAACGAGGTTGGTATCTCGCGCGAAGACTGGCTGAAGCTCTGAGCCCGGCCGGAAAGCTTTACGCGCAAAGTCTGGATTCGGGTTCTGGGTCTGAGACTTCCGACGCGCCTACGCGTCGGCCGCAGCGATACCCAGCCGCTTCAGTATGCGATGCAAACTGGGCCGCTCGATGCCTAAAAGTCGAGCGGCCTGGGTAACATTACCACTAGTCTTGGCCAGCGCGGCCTCGACAGCTTCGCGTTCGGCTTGTTCCACAGCAGAGCGAAGCGTTCCGTTTCCTTCAGGGCGAAGTTCAACTCCAATAAGGGAAGGCAGTTCTTCCGGCTCAACCGGACTGGTCTGCGCCAGGACAACAACCCGTTCCATCAGGTTGCGGAGTTCCCGAACATTACCAGGCCAGTCATACGTTCTCAGCACCTCGAAGCATCCAGGAGCCAATGCCAGGGACCGGTTGTGCCGCTGACAATACCCTTCAAGAAAGTAAGTCGTCAGCAGCTCGATATCCTCCGGCCGTTTGCGCAGAGGTGGGACTTCGATAGTCACGACATTGAGCCTGTGAAAAAGGTCCTCGCGAAAGGTTCCCTTCTTGATACAGTTGGGCAGGACCTTGTTCGTCGCAGCAATCATACGTACGTCCAGAGATATCGACTCACTACTGCCCAAGTGCTGAATCTCCGAGTTATCCAGAAACCTCAGTAGCTTGGCCTGTGTGGCCATACTCATATCGCCAATTTCGTCCAAGAATAAGGTGCCTTTATCTGCCTGATGCAACTTGCCCTTGTGCGGGGAAGTCGCTCCGGTAAAAGCACCTTTTTCGTGTCCGAACAGTTCGTTCTCAATGAGTTCCTTCGGAATCGCCGCACAGTTCAGCGCCACAAATGGTTCACCCGCACGAGGACTCTGAAGGTGAAGGGCTCTTGCTACAAGCTCTTTTCCGGTTCCGCTTTCGCCCGTGATTAGAACGCTGGCGCTAGTTGGAGCGGCTCGTCTGATAAGGTCCCGAACCTGCTGAAGCGCAGGCGAACTGCCAACCATCCGAAAGCTCTCTTCGAGTTCGCTCTGCAAACGACTGACTTTCCTCTGCAGAAGGCTCCGTTCCAGGGCATTCCTCACCGTGACCCTGAGCCGGTTGGCTTCCAGAGGCTTCTCCAGGAAGTCAAAAGCCCCGAGCTTCAATGACTCGACCGCAGTCTTGATAGTGCCTTTTCCCGACATCATGACAACCGCAAGACCCGGCTGTTCCTGGCGGATTCTGCGCAGCACCTCAATGCCATCAATGCCCGGAAGCATCAGGTCAAGCACCACAAGGTCAGGTGGCTTCCCGTTGATGGCCAGAATAGCACTGGTCCCGTCCGCGAACGGGGTGGTTTCATACCCGGCCTTGTCAAGAACCTTACACACGGTCTCAGCTAATCTGACATCGTCATCAACAACATAGACCATAGGCTTTCTCGAAGTAGCCACTGCACCCATTATGCCAAACCTCGCGCAACCGGCAAGAAAACCCTGAAGGTTGTGCCTTCTCCGACTTTGCTCTCGACCTCTACGCTTCCTCCATGGTCCTCGACCACCTTCTTCACAATGCTCAGTCCAAGACCAGTCCCACCCGGCTTGCGTGTAAAGAAAGGCAAGAACAGCTTGGGCAGATATGCTTCAGGTATTCCTGGCCCGGTGTCGGATACCGCTATCTCAATTCGCTTATCGCCTTCCGCCAACCTGGTCGCGATAGTAAGTACTCCTTTCCCTTTCATGGCTGAAACCGCATTGTTCACCAGGTTTGCCAAAGCCCGAGCTATCTGCTCCTCATCTACCCGCACTGAAGGCAAGCCAGCCCTAAGCTGAAGATTCACCTCAAGCTCAGGCTGCATCTCAACACCCTGTTCTTCCAATACCCGCTCAACAATTCTGTTCAGGTCCTTCGACTCAAACTTCAACGGCTCGAAGTTCGCCAGGCGCATGAATCCATCCGTCATCTTGCTCAGCCTATCCACTTCTTCCTGAATGACCTTGCCGGTTTCCGAATCGCCTTCTTCTTCCAGTTGCTGGGCAGTAAGCCGGATTGTGCTCAGGGGTGTCTTGATTCCGTGGGCCAAACGCTGAGCAACAGGCCCCCAGGCTGCGACACGCCGTGCATACTCAACCGCAGACAAATCCTCAAGACTCAACAGGTAACCACCAAACCGCATCCTTGAAACCTTGGCAAGATACGATTTCACTGTGCCTTCACGCTTGAGCGCCAACTCACAAGACGCCTGCTTGTCCTTGCCAGCAATCACCCGCTCCAGTGCGTCTTGCAACGACCTAAACTCCTGCCCAGACAGGAATTCCCGAATGTCCGTCGTCTTGGACTCCTTGCCAATTCCCAAGAGTTCACGCGCATAGTCATTGGCCGAGGTCACCCGGCCGCGACGGTCCAACTCCACAATTCCGGCCTTCTGCACTAAACCGCGCGCGAAATACCGAATCTGTTCTCGATAAGACCGCCGGGTGTAAATCAAGAAAACACCACCAAGAAGTAGAACTGCCGCCAGCGCGCCACTTACAACATGCCAAGGAAACGGCCTGGGAAGAATTATTATCCGAAACAACCAGAGAGCACGTTCTAGGGTTTCTGGATTCGTAAGCTTAAAGCTGTGAACTAACAGTCGCTTCGGCTGTCCTTCACCTGTTGCCACAGGAAAGATATCTCTGGGCTGGGAAGGAAGAGCGCTTCGAGCCAATATCTTGAGACAATGGTCAAGAATCAACATCTCATTGGCCTGACTGAGCACCAGTAACTGTTTCTGTCCAGTCCCAAGCAAATGGTCACATGCCACAATGGAACCAATCTCGTCCTCAAATTCTTTGCTTCTAATAACCTTGAGCATTCTATCCCGGACCTCAACCAGCCCTCGGCTATCTACCGTCACTATCTCCGGCCGTCCATCACCGTCCAGGTCGTCAACAATGAGGTCCTTGAACCCCACCTCGGCACTGTCCATCGTGATAGACCGTTTGATTGACCCGTCAATGGGATTCAGTACGTAAAGCCTGTCAGGTTCAGTCTGGACTATACCACAACGGTCCAGGACGACCATGTCCAGAACACTATCGTTATCCAGGTCACTTGCTCGAGCCTTAACAACCCCGCCTGCCGGCACTGCGCGAAGGGTATTCATCCACTTCAATTTCCCAAACCGGTCAAGACAGAGCACATAGTTGTGGAAGTCATCGGTCCCACTCTCCTCGCAGCCGTTGCCGGGTGCATGGGTTCCCACAAAGACCTCGGGGTAGCCATCGTCATCTATATCGGTTGCCTCCAAGGTCCCGATATTGGCACCTGTTCCGAATCGCCACATGCGCTCACCTGTCCGACCGTCAACCGCATAGATCCCGCGCGGCGCACAGCTATACCCCGAGTTGACACCGAATATCATGTCAGCCACGCCATCGCCGTTCAAGTCCGCAAAAACAGATGCTCCGAAGCTCTGGTCCCAATCGTAGCCTGGCACAATGCCTCCCGAGTCCACAAGGATACGCCTGACTCCACCGCTAACCAAGTCTTCGACATAGACCAACAATGACTCGGGCATAGTGCCCGTGACCAGAACCTCCGGTATCTCATCCCCCGTGATGTCAGCAACGACAGGCACGCCATACTCAAGCTCACTAGGAAAGGCATTGCCCCGCTGCCAAAGGTGCTGTCCGCGTGTTTGCCGGGCTAGGGTTACGGTGTTCTCCTGGATATAGTACAATTCATCTACGCCGTCAGCGTCAACATCGACCGGGATAGCTGCAACCGCCTCCCATTCCATGGCCAATCGAAGCTCGCACGACAAACCACCGCCGCTGGCAAGGACGACAATTGTCAGCAAGGAGAGCGATAGCAGAAGCTTCTGTCCGGCCCGTCTCATAATGCCGAATCGT
This sequence comes from Caldifarciminota bacterium, assembly GCA_030612625.1. Classification (GTDB taxonomy): domain Bacteria; phylum Hydrothermota; class Tepidihabitantia; order Tepidihabitantales; family Tepidihabitantaceae; genus UBA3079. The sequence goes on along the minus strand of JAUWNN010000049.1, from coordinate 2,123 downwards.
AGTAGCTGAGGAAACCAAGTCAAGCAGTGCTGGCCAACGACAACTGTATTGACTGAGTCTAGAGGAACAGGAATCTGTTTGTGATACTTGAGCTTTTGCTCAGGCCGGAAAGAACTCGATACGCATCATCGACTTTCGTCTGCATCGGTCTGGTGCACTCGAATCCGCCCGGTCTCCACAATCCACAACTTCTTATCCAGAGGCGTTCTTGCGACTACCCGCAGAAACTGCCGAACCAGATTCTCCAGCAGCGTGAGGCTCGGGTTCCGGGGTAGACGGATGACAACGATACCGCCGACCTGGTCTGGTGGAAAACGCAGCACATTGGCGAAACCAAGGTCAAACGTCACCAGACAGCGCTGCTCACGACTACAAACAGTGTAGAGCTGCGGGTCTGGACTTCCTTGAAGGTTCTGCTCTGCAACCGTCTTCACCTCGTGTCCAGCCGCGCGGAAAAGCTGCTGGGTTCTGGTCCCGAAGTTCTCGTCGAGCTTGAATTTCACTCGGCCGGAACCTCGATGTATCGCTCCCGTGACATCTCGGCACCGTAGGCGATGGCCGCCCGAATATCTTCTTCCTTCAACCGGGGATACTCCGCAAGAATCTCTTGGATACTCATTCCCCCGGCCATCAAGTCAAGCACCAGCGATACCCAGATTCGGGTGCCGCGAATACATGGCTTGCCGAAGCAGACACCGGGGTCTACTGAGATGCGCTGCAATAGCGGGTTCATCTGTGTCTTTCCTCCTGGAAGCCTTTGGTCATTGACTCATTGTTCATTGCGATTCTAGGATAGCAGAAGCCGAACAGTTGTCAAAGGCAAAACAACGGACCCGCACCAGGACAAGAAAGTCCCATTGTATTGACCTGCCCCGTCATCAAGCTATATTCAAGAACTATGAAAAGAACCACTATCCTTTTTGCTGTCCTGCTCGGGCTGGCCGCGGCGACAGCCGGCCCTGGAGTCCTGCCGAGCATCAGCGACACAATCGTCATCCAGGACTGGCTTTTGTGCGGGCCGTTTTCGGTCGGCGCGCGCGAAGGCATTACCGGTGTCATCGAAGACCCGATGACCTTCCGGCCGGTTGAAGGAGATACGCTGCGGTCCGGACTGGTCCAAGGCGGCAAGGTTGCCTGGCACAAAGTCAGCGCCGACTCGCTCGGCTGGCTTGAGACCGACTATGACAGCGTCCGGTGGGACTCAATCATGGACTATTACGGCTACGCCGGATTGATGGCGGTTGGCTACGCTTATGCCGAGTTCGAGTGCTCTACTGCGTGCCGGGCCCTGGCGATTACGCACCGTATCGGATTCAGGCTTAACGGCCTGGGCTATCAAGGCAACTCCTACGGCAAGGAATGGGTCCGAACCCCGGTAGTTCTTGATTCTGGAACAAACCGGGTCCTTTTGTCCATATCCGGATTTGCCGACCGCAGAGTCAGGTTCATGCTCGAGCCCGCTCCGTCACCTGTCATGACAGTCTGCCGCGATGCAACCACGCCGGACGCAATCGCCGACTCCGGCATCACTGCCTGGTTCGGCATTCCAATGCTCAACACCACAACTTCTCGGATAGACAGCGTTCTTCTCACCATTTCCCTGGACTCGGTCCTGGCAGAGACCACCATATCCAATCTGCCCCCTCTTGGAGTCAAGAAGGTTCCGGTGCATTTGGCAATCCCGGCTCCACCTGTTGACACCGGGAAACTGGTGCTTGTGGTCAGCACGCGCTGGCAGGCCTGTTCGTATTCCGACACCATAAGGCTGCGCATCCGCAAACCCAAGGAATCGCACAAAGCAACGTTCCGTTCTGCCATTGACAACTCCTGCCAGTACTACGGCATTCTCTATCCAAAGGACTTTGACCCGGAAAAGCGCTATGGCCTGATTCTTGGCTTGCATGGTGCCAGTGTTGAGGCATCAGGTCTGGTAAACTGCCACAAGCCGAAAGACTGGGCATTTGTTGTCTGCCCGACAAATCGGAGGCCATTCGGTTTTGACTGGCAGGACTGGGGCAGGCTGGATGCATTGGAAGTACTGGATACGATTCTTACCAGACTGCCGATTGACCCGGACCGGGTTTATCTCACCGGCCATTCAATGGGCGGGCACGGCACCTGGC
>JAUWNN010000194.1 GCA_030612625.1 Caldifarciminota bacterium | reverse complement strand
AATGGACTTGAACTTCCCTTCGGACGAAACCGTCGGGTATGCGGTCGGACCGAACAACACCATTCTCAAGACCACGACCGGCGGCGCGATGTGGTTCTCCCAGACCAGCAATATCCAGGACCTCATGCCCGGAACCCACATCACCGCGGTCTACTTCCCTGCCGACGACATGATTGGCTTTGCCACAACCGGTAACGGACTCGTCATGTTCACCCCGAATGGCGGTGAGGTCTGGCGGCCCTTACGGCCAGACTTCCCGCTTCCTCCGCTCTACTCGCTCGATATCCGGCACGACACAATGGCCGGGTTTGCGGTCGGTGCTCAGGGAACCCTGATTCACACCAATGACGGCGGAAATAGTTGGGAGCGCCTCAACACCGGGGTCCTGACCGACCTGTTCACCATCAGGTTCTTTCCTGACGGTCTGGTCGGCATAATCGGCGGCGACGAACAGACTCTGCTCCAGACCCCTGACCGCGGCAACACCTGGACCAAAGCACAACTGTCACCGAATGCCGGCCCGGACGACTCGAAGTTACGGGGACACAATACCTAACTATTGACATCTGACCTCTGCCGGGTGGTCTTTCCCGGTAGCAAGACTGGCACGAGTCGTGGCTCCGGGTTTTCCGCACCACGTTACCCAGCGGGGCAATCGACGTCTACCTGTGTTTTTCCGGGCCGAGGACTACCGTTCCTACCTGCGGCTGATGACGGACTGGTGTGGCAAGCACCAGGTATCGGTCTGGACCTACTGCCTCATGCCGAACCACGTGCACCTGGTAATGGTCCCGGAAACGGCAGATGGGCTCGCACGAGCTGTTGGCGAAGCTCACCGTCGCTACACGTTACGAATCAACCTTTGGAAGAGGTGGCGTGGTTATCTATGGCAGGGCAGGTTTGCATCATTCCCCATGGACGAGAAGCACCTGCTGGCGGCTGTTCGGTACGTCGAGTTGAATCCGGAGCGGGCAGGGCTTGCGAAGACCGCCTGGGAGTATCCATGGTCCAGTGCGCAGGCTCATATGCGGGGCGCTAACGACATGCTGGTCAAGGTTGGCCCGATGCTCCACATTGTAGGAGACTGACAGGAATATCTTGGCCAGGAGTCAAAAGACACGGAGATGAATGCCATCCGCAACCATAGTCGTACCGGCAGACCTCTTGGCAGCGCGGTCTTTATCGAATTACTGGAACGGAAGTTAAAGAGGCTTCTCAAGCGGCAGAAGCCAGGCCCGATGCGAGACCCGAGGCATTGAAGTAGGAAAAGATAGGTATTGTGTCCCCTTATCTCCCCTTATTTCCCCCATACCACGGCGGATTCCGGCGTTCCTTGCGTATTGACTTCCTTTTCTTCCTTACTACAATTCGGCCAGGTCTGACAGTGATATGAGTTCCAGGAGGAAATAGAAAATGACCGATTTCACCGAAGTAAAGGTCAGCGAGTTAGAGAGATTCGTTGCCGATTGTTTTGAGAAGTCCGGCATGAACAAGGAAGATGCTCGGATTACCGCAGATGTGCTGGTTGAGTCAGACAGAAGAGGCATCGCGTCTCACGGGGTTGCAAGACTGAGAAGATATGTCGACGGCATCAATAATGGAATCATGGTGCCTGACGCCGAACTTGAAATCGTGAAGGAAACCCCCAATACACTGGTAGTCACCGGCAATAACGGATTGGGCCAGCCGGTTTCGTACAAGACAATGAAGCTGGTGATTGAGAAGGCCCGGAAGAACAATGTGGCCTTTGCCGCTGTCAGAAACTCCAATCACTATGGAATAGCCGGTTACTACTCGATGATGGCATTGAAAGAGAATCTCCTTGGGTTCTCGACCACGAATTCCGCGCCACTGGTTGTTCCGACATTCGGCAAGGATGCTCTCATGGGCACAAACCCCATCTCAATTGCCGCTCCAACGAACAGGGAAAGGCCTTTTGTTCTGGACATGGCCACAAGCACGGTTCCCCGGGGGAAACTGGAAGTGTATAACAGAAGAGCCAAGCCGATTCCCGAGGTATGGGCAACCGATTCTAGAGGCCATCCTACCACCGACCCCGGGCTGGTATTGAACAATGTGAAGCAGAGGGCTGGTGGCGGTCTGCTCCCGCTGGGCGGCGCATCAGAGCTGACCGGCGGGCATAAAGGCTACGGGCTCGCCGTGGTAGTTGAGATACTCACCGGGGTCCTGTCCGGCGGTGCTTTCGGCCCGGATGTGTACGGCACTCCGAAAGCTCCTCCGAACGTTTGTCATTTCTTTGGAGCCGTCAATATCGAGGCTTTCATCCCTTTAGACCAGTTCACCGCGGCGCTCGACTCTCTTATCAAGACCCTGCTCGATTCCCGCAAAGCCGAAGGCCAGGACAGAATCTACATTCACGGGGAAAAGGAGTTCATCCTGGCAGACCAACAGCAGGACCAGGTCAAGCTGTTCAACAAAGTAGTTGAGGAGATCAAAGGAATCGGCAAGTCCCTGGGAGTCGAACCGAACTTCTAGCATGTCAGAACCCCGCAAGACCCGTCCCATACCGGCTCCTGCTTCCTCAACTCACGACTTCATAATCATCGGTGCCGGCGTTATCGGCTGCAGCATCGCAAGGGAACTGGCAAAATACCACGGTGATTGCCTGGTAATAGAGAAAGAAGATGACGTAGCCAGCGAGATATCCAAAGCAAACTCCGGGGTTCTCCACGCCGGGTTCTATATGCCTCCGAACACCCTGAAAGCTAAAACCGATGTTCAGGGCCTTGCCATGTTCAAGAAGCTGTCGGAAGAGCTGAACTTCGAGATGCGAACCAATGAAAAGCTGGTGGTCGCAATGGATGAGGAGGAACTCAAGCATCTGGAATTCCTGTACGAGCAGGGCCGGAAGAACGGAGTAAAGGGTCTGCGCCTGATTGAAGAGCAAGAAATCAGGAGCATGGAGCCGAATATCAACGGCAAGTATGCGCTGCACTCTCTGTTCTCCAGCATCATCAAGCCGTATGAATTCACCATAGCCCTGGCAGAGAACGCCTGCCGGAACCGGGTCAGGTTTCTTTTCAACGAAGCGGTCACCAGAATCACCAGGCACGATTCCACGTTTCATGTGGGGACTTCTGAGGGCAACACCTTCTTGAGCAGATGGGTAATCAACTGTGCCGGGGTGCATTCCGACGATGTTTCAAGGATGGCGGCTGAGACCGGATATGAAATCCACCCTTGCAAAGGTGAGTATTACATCACCGACAAAGTGGAAGGTCTGATTCAGCGCATGATATACCCTGTGCCTCCAAAACACGGGGCCGGGCTCGGCATCCACTTCACACCCACTATCGAACATAATATCCTTATCGGGCCTTCGGCCCAGTATATCAGTGACAGAACCGACACCTCCAATACAGCGGAGACAATGAAGACCCTGAAAACGGAGATTCACAAGTACATTCCCGGGCTGGCGAACATCGACTTCATCAGGAACTATGCCGGGATTCGGCCCAAGCTGATTGACGGCAAAGGCGACAGGACCTTTGCCGACTTCGTAATCGAGGAGAACAAGAAGGTTGACCATCTTATTGACCTGATAGGAATCGAATCTCCCGGCCTGACTGGTGCCCCGGCCATCGCGCAGATGGTGGTTGACATCATCGGCAATAAAGAGGACTTGAAGCGGAATGAAGCGTTCGACCCGCACAGAGAAAAGCCGGTGGTCTTCGCCGCCCTGTCTTGCGAACAACAGGCAGAACTGATACAGGAGAATGAGGAATACGGGATTATGGTATGCCGCTGCGAAACCGTTACCCAGGCGGAGATTGTCAATGCTATCGAAAATCCTCTTGGAGTCTGCTCGCTTGACGCCGTGAAAAGGCGCTGCCGCTCAATGATGGGAAGATGCCAGGGCGGATTCTGCACGCCCAGGATTGTCGGACTTCTTCTTGACAGATACGGCAGGAAGCCACAGGAAATCTACAAGAACAACCGCAAATCGAACCTGTTCTGCGGGTTGATAAAGGACTGAACCGCCCGATGATAAGAAGAGAGGTTGACGTTGTCGTAATTGGAGCCGGACCGGCCGGACTGGCAGCAGCCGTTTCCACAAAGCGCAATGGGGTGGACAATGTGTTGCTGTTGGAGCGCAACGAATTCCTGGGCGGGATTCTTCTGCAATGCATTCACGACGGTTTCGGTCTTCACCTGTATGACCGGATGCTGTCAGGCCCACAGTATGCCGAGCGGCTGATTGAAGACCTGGAGAAAGAAGACGTTCCCTGTCTGCTGAACAGCATGGTGCTGGATATCGACAAGAACAAGATGGTCACCGTCGCCAACACAAAAGGGTTGATTCAGATAGAAGCGAAGGCAATCATCCTGGCAATGGGCTGCCGTGAGCGCACCCGTGGTGCAATCGAGATTCCAGGCTTCAGGCCGGCAGGGATCTTCACGGCCGGCGTGGCGCAGAACTTCATGAATCTGAAGAATCTCAAACCCGGCAAGGAAGTAGTCATTCTGGGCTCCGGTGACGTGGGAATGATAATGGCCAGACACGTGGCCTTAGAGCAGGGGATGCATCCGGTCTGTGTGCTGGAAATAATGCCTTTTCTGGGCGGGCTGACCAGAAACAAAGTTCAGTGCCTTGACGATTATGACATTCCTCTGCATCTGTCAACCACGGTCACAGACATCAAAGGCAAACACCGGCTGCAAGGGCTGACAATCAGCAAAGTGGATGAGAACCTGAAACCCATCAAAGGCACAGAGCAGGACATTGCCTGTGATACGCTTTTCCTGTCGGTAGGACTGATACCCGAAAACGAACTCTCCAGGAAGGCCGGAGTTGCACTATCAAGAGGGACAAGAGGAGCACAGGTGGATAACAACCACGAGACAAGCGTGCCTGGGGTCTTCTCTGCCGGAAACGTTCTCCATATTCATGACGTTGCCGACTACGCGTCTCTTGAGGGCTACTATGTCGGAGAGAAGGCGGCGGAGTACGTAAACAAGGGCTGGGACCAGCCGAAGAGATTTCCCATCCAGGCCGGCAATGGAATCATGTACCTTCTCCCCCAACTTATCCGTGAGGACTGCCGCGAACTGGAACTGAAATTCCGCGTGAAAAGGCCCTATGAGAACGTCCGGGTCCTCATAAAGAACGGCGACGTAAGACTTTATCAGAAGAAGTTCACGCGGATTCTTGCTTCTGAAATGCAGATAGTCAGAGTGAAGTCCGACCGGCCCTTGAGTGATGTCACGATTTGCCTGGAAAAGACGGATGCCTAGATAGAAATGGCTGAATACCGGGAAATCACTTGCATACTCTGTCCTAACGCTTGTCAGTTGAAAGTGCGCTTTGACCGGGACAAGAAGGAAATCCTCGAACTGGAGGACGCCCGGTGCAAACGCGGTGCGAAGTATGCGCAGGAAGAGATATTCGACCCCAGGCGTTCGGTCATGACCGTTGTGCCGATTGAGTCGAAGTCCTGGAAGGTGACCAGCGTGCTTACGGCCGAGCCCGTGCCCAAAGACAGAATACACGACGTCTATAATGAGATCAGCAAAGTGCGGCTCAAACCACCCGTGAAAACGGGTGATGTAGTCATTCACGACGTCTGTGGTCTCGGTGTGGATGTCATTGTTACCAGAAGCGTGAAAGAGTGAGATAGAGGAACCAGAGAAGTCAGAATTCAGAAATCAGAGACCAGAATGCAGAAAGAAGGAGAAGGAATTCTGACTTCTGGTATCTGCATTCTGACTTCTGCATTGTCCGGTCCTGCCTGGCGTCATTTGTGTTTCTGTTTCGGTTCTTGGGACCCATCCCCTGCTTGACACCCAAAAACCCCTAACTATACTCTGCCCTCAGTTCCCGCCTGCAGATTTTGGCCGGTGCAGGCGA
>JAUWNN010000150.1 GCA_030612625.1 Caldifarciminota bacterium | reverse complement strand
CGATTTCCGAAGCAATGCGCGAGGCGTTTGTCGAAGCCATTGCCGAAGCGCTGCAAGACAGGTTTGCCGACACCTTTCAGGACACGATGAACGCTACAATGAAAGCTACAATGAATACACGATTTTGTTCTGGATTTCGGGTTTCGGATTGAGAGCGGCTTGGACGAGCGTGAAGCACGTTGCCGTTAAGGGGGCATAATACCTAACTCGGTGCCGATGCCGGAGACGTGATTGATTGAATTAAGTATTATGTCTCTTTATCTTCGCCTGATTTTGGAGTGCGGCGGCATTCCGCCGCTTTTCCTGCCGGAAGCTGTTAGCTGTCGGCGGCGAGCGGTTAGCTGTAACCGGTCAGCGGTAGGCCGTCTTGCGCCTTATCCGAGAATTCGATGGTGATGAGGGCCAGAATTAAGTATTGTGTCCCCTTATCTCCCCAGCAATCTGCGAAGCTTAACCAGGAAGTCGGAAACAGACAGGGAGAAGCCGCGGCCCTCGGCAACATCGGGCTAATCTACAAGGCCAGGGGCGAGTTGGACAAGGCGCTGGAGAACATGCTGGGGGCGCTGGCGATCTTCATGGACATCGGGATGTCGAGAGAGGCTGGAATCGTGGGCGGGAATCTGGCCAGGCTGCATCAAGAGATGGGCCATGAGCGGTTTGTGGCCGGGTGCGTGAAGAGCGGGATGAGCAGGGAAAGGGCGGAAGAAATGACAAGAGCAATAGAGAAGTCAAAAGGCAAATAGCAAATTGCAGAATGGCGGAATCGCGGCAGGGATGCCGCTCCCACAAGAACCGCTGACCGCCTGCCGCTATCCGCACCCGACTTTGGATTGCGGTGGCATGCCACCGCTTTCAGAGCCGGAAGCGTGCTTCCGGCAGAACAAAGCGGCAGCGCGCTGCCGCACTCCAAAACCGGAACCTTTGTGCTCTTTGTGTTTAGTCTTCTTCTTGGCGAGCTTGGCGGCCTTGGCGGTTGGATTTTCACCCTCACCTCAATCCTCTCCCGTCAAGGGAGAGGAAGTCTTAGGCAGGACTCTGCGGTTTTGCACTTTGGCTTTCGCCCTCATCTGTGTCCATCTGTGTTAATCTGTGGTTCACTCATCTCTCTTGGCGGTTGGCTGAGTCTGCAAGAGCCAACCGGCGGGTGGTTGTTCACCCGCCGGTTGTGGCTTAATGCGCGGACTGTCTTGTGCTAGCGCACTAGCACGGCCTTTTTCACCGAGGTTGTGTTCTCGGATTTGAGGTTGATGAAGTATATTCCCGCGCTTAAGGGCTGGCCGTTGTCGCCGGTCCGGTCCCAGGCCAGGGAGTGTCTGCCCGGCAGTTTGATGCCGGACAGGAGGGTTCTTTTTTTCTGCCCGGCGATGTTGAACACCGAGATGTTGACTTTCTGCTTTCGCTTCAGGAAGTAGTGGATTACCGCTCTTTTGGAAACCGGGTTGGGCGCGATTCGGTAGATTCTTGTTGCCAGCAGGCTCTTGTCTTCGTCAATCCCGACCGGGGTTCTGAACTGGTAGATGTTGCCGTTGCAGGGAACTTTGTGGCCGGCGGATTTGACCACCCAGACATCACCGGAGTCGGGCGGGATGGTCATTTCGTTGTTCTTGTTGAACCAGAAATAGCCGCCGTCCAGGAAGAAGGCTTTGTGAAAGCTCTGATTGAGATACTTTCCAACCCTTGCACCGCTGCCGAAATGCCAGCAGTCACCGCGGTTTCTGTCATAAGGAATGAAGACCTGATTGGTCGAGTCGTATACTTCAAGTGTCAGGGAGTCGGTTTCCCTTTTCCAGTTGACGCAGTAGTCAGAGCCCCTGAAGCACCACTCAAAACCGGAAAGCGGCGGTGCGATGCCGAGGCTGTCTTCGCCCTGAATCAGAAGATTGCCGTTGAATCCTGAGCGGTTCCTTTCTGCGTAGTAGTCCACAAACCTGAAGCAGTTTTTGTCAACCTGGGTGTTGAACTGGAGCGCGTAACCGTGAATCAGGGGTGAGAACTGAGAGAAGAGTTCACCGTTGGCCAGAATGTCCAGACCTTGTTCAATCAGCAGAAAGGTGTCTTTGGTCACGTCGCGCAGGTTGTACCGGTAGAAAGGCTCGGGCTGGGCCGGGTTTCTTATGACGGGCTCGAAGCTGATTTGATAGTTGTGGCCGGTATACGCGGTCGAGTCGTATTCCAGGGCCAGGATGGTAAGGGAGTTGCAGCCGCCGTGAATGTGCTCGACGTCCGCGGCCGGGGGGTGGTCGTTCATGATTTCGATGGTGGTTTCGCTGGCGTTGGTGGAGAATGTGTCCTGGTCAGATGCTTTGACCATCAGGTAGTAAGCCCCGTTGTGGAACCGGAAGCTGTTCCATTGATAAGTGCCGGTGTTCGGAAGCCCGGTTGCGACAGTGTACCAGTTTGAGGTGTCAGGGCCCAGGAAAAGGTCGATTGTCAGGGTGTCGTGGTCCGGGTCGTCGGCATCCCATTCAATCGTCTGCATTCCCCGGATAAGACCGCGCAGGGGTGAAAGAAGCTCGACATCAGGCACACCATTGCCCGGGTTGTTGACAGTGAAGCAGGAGTCGGAAAGGTCTTCGCCGACTGCGATAGTGTCATAGACTGTGACCCTTACCAGATACCTGGTGCCGTCGGGATAGCCGGTGGTGTTCCAGTTGTAGGTGCCGGTGCTCGGGATGTTGGTGACGATGTCCTGCCAGGTTTTGCCTCTATTCCTTGAGCAGCCGATGTCAGCCCGCAAGGGTGCGCCGGTCGCGCTTGAGTCCTGCCACCTGATAGTGTAGTTGCCGCTGATTTCCTCGCCGCCGTTCGGGGCCAGAACCCGGGCTTTGTGAGTCAGGAACCCGGAGTCGTAGAGACGCTGGGCCAGGTCGGAATTGTCCTGCAAGTCGGTTGTGTCCGCGCCGTAAATCACGGCAATCACTACCTTACCGGTGTCAAGCGGAGCCAGGTCAAACGAGCCGGTGCACTGGACAAACCTGACATCGGTCGGCTCGGAGATGGAATCAAAAGGATGGTACTCGCCGGTCGGATGGTCATACCCGGCAATAGTCAGATAGGCTTCCAGGTCGTTGGCCGGGTCAGGTACGCCCGGGCCCGGGGTCGAAGGGTTGCGCAGAATCTTGAAAGCGGTCAGGCCCAGTTGGCCGTGCGGGCCAATCGGGCTTTCGAGGAAGTCGAAACCGATGTAGCCCGGAACCCTGGGCCAGCCCGGCTCGTGGAAGTCCGAATCCCAGGCATAGCCCAAATCCCTTGTTCCGTCAGACCCGACCAGGTCATCGGTTGCATCGCCGATGTCCGCATCACAGCACAGGCCGGCAAACAGGTGCTTGAGCGAATCGGTCTCAGAGTTGTTGATAATGAGATAAGTGAGGAAGATGAAGTCTTCGTAATAGTGGTAGCCCCAGGCATAGCTTATCTGAATCACTTTGGTATTCAGCGGCTTTCCGTGGTAGTCGTGCCGGCTGGTGTCCAGGTCGTTTGAGATGTTGTAGCCGTCCTGGTTGGACACGATTATCTTGTCGCCGTTCGGGCGCCGGAGCGGCCAGAGCGCGGTATCGCCAGGATTGTCCGAGAAGTATATCCGGTCCAGAGTGTCGGTGTAGCCCGGCTCGTTGGGCAGGTCTCCGGGAGCGAACTCCGACTTGCCGGACAATGGGTTGTACCCGACCGACACCCGGGTGTCGATTTGCCGGACCTGACTGGAGGTTGAATGGGCCGCGCGTCCGCTTGCGGCAAGTCCCCGGACACAGGAGTCAAAGCTGGTCCGGGTGGTTGCCCGGTAGTAGATGAATTCATCCTCGAGCAGCAGGACGCCTTTGACCGAATCAAAATCCGCGGTTGATGTCACGGGCAGGGACGTGGCAAGTGAATCAATGGAAGAAGTCAGTTCGGTGCTGGTCCCGGTCGGGACTGGGGCTCCGACCCAGATGCCGGCTCCGAAGATGTAGAACTCGTTCGTGCCTTTGGGCCAGATTCCGCAGTTCTCGTATCCGAACAGTGCGTAGTTCCTGAGCTTGAGATAGAGCAGGCCGGCGTCGTGCCAGCGCGAATGGAAAATCCCGAAGCTCAGATTGACCAGCAGAACCAGCAGCAGTATTCTGGATTTATTCATTCCGGCCTCCTATTGCAGAACGATGACTTTAACAGAGTGGGTTTTGGCAGGGTGACGCCCTGCGCAGCGCAAGGGTGTCACCCTTAGAAGGTAGATACCTGCGGGCAACTCAGATTCGTAACAGGATTCAGACCGGCTGATGGCCGGCTCTTCCAGGAGCTTGCCTGACACATCGTAGATTTTCAAGCGCAGAGGCTCGGACAGATTCCGCAGGCTGAGCTTTAACCGTTGCCTGAAAAAGGTGGGCCAGGTGATGCCCAAATCGGCATTCGGTATTCCCGATTCAGCAATGCCGGGCGGACGGTGATAAAGACGCAAGGCCAATTCAAGCCATCTTGAGGAGTACATCTTGTCTTCGGATGAGAGAATCAGATAGTACTCATCAGTTGTCGGGCAGACGAATGACAACTGCTGGCCCGGGATGTTGTCACCGAGCCAGAGCGCGCCGAATCTCTGACCGCTGAGAAAGCCGGCATATCCCGCGGTGTCGGTCATGAACAGGTCAACAGTTCCTTCAGAATGTTTGTCCGAGTAGAACTGATAGAATCTGACCGAATCCTCGGGGTCACCTGAGCCCGAGCCCCTTGAGATGCAATAACCGTAGTCCAGTTCTTTTGCCAGGAGCAAGTCGGCCTCGAACTTGTATTCGACCAGGGAATCGCCGGTGAACTGTTCGGGTCTTGGTCTGGGCGCAGGAACCGGAGCAGGGATATGGAATGTCTTGAAGTAGACCGAGCCGGTCTGGCTGATGTTGATAATCTTGACCGACGTTGTGGGAGACGGGTAATCGCCGAGCGGGGTTGAGACCCGGGCGTAGAAGTTGCGCAAATCCCCGAGTTCAAATGCGACCGCGCCGTCATTATCAGTGAATGCGATTGTTGAGGTTGCGAGTGGGCCGGTCGGACCTTCACTGTAGATCAGAACCCGTGCGCCGTCCATCACCAGGCCGCGCTGGTCAAGGACACGGACGTACAAGGAGCAGGTGTTCGAGTACGTACCGGTCACAGTCCACCAGAAGCCGTCCGGACGCCAGTTCCAGATAGAGGAGACCCGCTTGCTGCCGCCGACCTGCTCATCGTAAGCAATGGACGAGTCTCCGATGTGGGTTGAGCCGCCTCCCCGGTCTCCCTGGTACGGATGCCAGCCTTGATCCCAGAACTCAGTCCACACGTGGTCTTCGCACGGGTCCATGGTGTTGACCGCGGGAATCAGGCAGGTTCGGCAGGCCGCGGTCAAAAGGTCCTGGAGCTCACCGCAGTTGCCGTCGTGCTCATGGGCAATCACGACCGGGTGGATTGGACGGTTACCGGCCGCCATTGCCGGGACGGTCCGGCTCGCCCAGTTGCCGATGATGTCCAGGGCGCAGTCATCAGGCTCGAACGGCCTTCCGGCCGGCTCCACCTGCTTCCTCCTGGACCAGACAATGGCAGCACCCTTTATGTAATCGCCGAGGACCGGATAACCTGAATCCGCTTCGAAGAACAGATACTCGCGCCAGTGCTTGTTAAGAACATAGTCATCCATCCTGGGCAATTCATCACTGGTTGTCGGGTGAACGACATAGTGGTAATAGATGTCTCTCGGCAGTTCGACCTGAATGGTATCATCACCGGACAGAACCGTGTACTCCACGGTCGAGTAGTAGTCGCCGGGCCGAGAGCCGTAGTCCACGATGGCTGCAAAGTGCAGGGAATCGTCAAGTTCATAAAGGTAGCGGGCGTTCTCTTCCAGGAGCCCGGGATTGAACAGCCGGTGGGTCAGAGCTTCAGGCCCCATGTTGGCGATGCAGAACGCTATCTCGTCCGCATATCGCTCCGGGGCATCAAGAAGCAGATTGGCATAGAACCGGGCTGAGTCAGCCAGACGCCGGAACGCACTAGTGAGTTCTTCCCTGACCCATGCCGGCGCATAGTCGAGCGCCTGTTGGCAAATGCTCGGCAGGGTGTCTAAGGGGAAATACAGCTCAAGACTGCCGGCAGAAGGCGAATACGAGAACACCAGTTTCCGGGCGGGTGCAAACTCGCCGGCAACCGAGAGTGAATCAATCAGCACCCAGTTGAGGTTGTCGGGGTTTGCCGGACCCGGCTTGTCCTTCTGGAAGTTCAGCCATTCGCTGCGGGTTTCGGTCGCCAGTTCTTGTCCTGAGCAGACTACGGTCTCGAAAGGCGTAGTCATGCCGGCCTGACCCGGCAACAGGAAAACCAGACAAAGGACCAGATTCATAAGCCCTCCTTTTGTAAAGGCGGTTTGCTATCAGCAAGAAGTTTCATGACTGTCTTGGTATAAGAGATTGAACCGGAATGTCAAGGCCGGACACCAGGTTCCGAAAACCGATATAGGAATCTCAACACAAAGGCACTAAGAGCATCAAGTAGAGGAACCAGAGAAGTCAGAATTCAGAAGTCAGAGACCAGAATGCAGAAAGCCCGGGCCGGAGTTCTGACTTCTGGTATCTGCATTCTGACTTCTGCATTGTCCTGTCCTGCCCGGCGTCTTTGTGTTTCTATTTCGGTTCTGGGGCCAGGTTTGCTGGTGTCCGGCTCTGAGTTGTGAGAGCGTTACCTGTACCTGGGATAGGTCACGTAGGGCTTGTCCTCAGTGTGGGACTCAGCGTACTCGAAGTTGCCCAGCTCGTACCAGTTTCCCGCTCCGATTGTTTCGTTCGCCAGCCTGAACATGAAGGCCAGGTATCTGGTGTCGGACTCCATTGCCGTCACTGTGGACTCGGGAACCGTGACTTCGAACCATTCACCAGGCCCGGGTGTCAGCTCCCCGGTCTTCACTCCGCTATCCACTGCGGTCCAGAGCCAGTCAACAACCTGGGGGATGGGCGTGGTGGTATCAGGCAGGGTGCCGAGGTCAGGCACGCAATAAGCCTGGACCGGGCCGGGATTCCCCTGCTTGCGGATGCAGTTCAGATGCAGAGTAACGTCGCCCCATTGCCGGTCGGAGATGTTGAACCGGTAGGCTGCCCGGGCCAGGAGTGTGTCTTCACCGCTCACGCTGACCCCGACCCTGGCTTGTTCAATGGTGCTGTAAATGAACCCGAAAGGATTGGGCAGGTACGCGACAAGCACACTGACATAGCCGTCATCGGTCCCGAAGGCGACTTCCACCCGGGCGGTGTCTATGGCCCTTACCAGCACGAAAGTGGACAGGGTGTCGTTTCCCGGATGCTCGTCATCGGCAAGCATTGTTGAGCACCGGACCGCCAGGGTGCCTGGCACCAGAGCGGTCCAGGTTCGGAACTTGAGAGTGTCGGTTTGTCCCGGTGCCAGTTCCAGTTCAGCGATGTCATTATAGTCGGTGCCGATGAGGAGCCGGGCCGGTACGGTTTCGGTTTCTGTTTCAAGGTTTGATATGCTGACCATCGGCGTGACCACGGTGCCTGAGTCCAGGGCACCGGTCGGAGCAATAATCTCGGTCAGAGCCGCATCCTTGCTGACTTCAGTGGTGGGCTGGGGACAGGCCAGGAACAGCAGCACCGCAAAGGCAGACAGTCCAATCAGGCGTTTACTATTCACCAGACCTCCTTACAGGCATTTCCCTGTCATCTGATTCCTCATATCCGGCGGGGCTGCCCGTGTCGAGTCGCGGCAGGCTG
>JAUWNN010000107.1 GCA_030612625.1 Caldifarciminota bacterium | reverse complement strand
CAAGTTTGGGCATCTTCAGGTCGAGCAAGAGCAGGTCAGGACGGCGCTGGTGGAATCGGGCCAGAGCCTGTTCGCCATCGGCCGCGGTTACCACCTCGAAACCATTGGCCTCAAGCCGGGTCTTGGTAACCAGAGTGACATCTCTTTCATCATCGGCCAGGAGAATCAAAGGCTTTCGGTCAGTTGATATGGGCAAGGTTCCTCCCCAGTTTCTTCAGGAGCTCGGCCGGGTCATTTGAGTCTTCCAGTGTGCAATGACCCAGGCTCAGTCTGATGTCGGTCACTTGGTTTCTGACGATGAATGTGGCGCCGGCCAGGATGTCCCGGATCCGCTTGTGCTGGGCAGTAATCTTTGAGGCGTCGCCGGTCAGGAGCAGCAGCACTTCAGGTTCATCAGGGAGAATCTGACACTCTGGAAACGGAACCTGTGCTTCAGCGACGCGTTGCTCGACCGTTTCAAGGACGGTGCGGATTCCGTCGGCGTCATCCCGGCATGCCCTGTTGCCGTTTTCTATCCGGACAAGCAGCAGTTCACGGTGCTGGCTTTTGTCTTCGGAAGGCGGGTGGCGCTTGAGAAGTCCCCAGATTCTTGCTGTGGCAGTATCCCGAGGAAGGGTGAAGAAGAAGCTGGTGCCTTTGTTCTCCTCGCTTTCAAGCCGGATTTCGCCACCGCTCATTCGGACCATTTCCTGTGTCAGCGCAAGACCGAGTCCGGTACCGACCGGACGCTGGCCGTCCCGATGCTGGGCCTGGTGGAATTTCTCGAAAACCCGGGACTGTTCTGATGCGGGTATTCCGATACCGGTATCAACGACCGTTACCAGCGCGTGGCTGTTTTCGACCCCGGCAGACAGCGTTATTTCTCCTTTGTCGGTGAACTTCAGCGCGTTGCTGAGCAGATTGTTGAGAATCCGGCGCACCATTCGCTGGTCCGCATAGACGCGGAGCGGGGCGGCAGAAGGTGAAACCAGCAGTTGGAGATTCCTTTTCCGGGCTGCGGCTGCGAAGGCCGCGCCGGTGTCGCTGAGCAGCTTGCTCAGGTCGAGTGGAGCCGGTCTGATGTCAACACGACCGGCTTCGATTTTCGACAGGTCAAGAAGGTCGTTAATCAGGTCGGCAAGCCGGTGGGTGTTGTTGAGCGCCAGGTCAAGAAATGTAGACTGTCGCGGTCCTACCGGGCCAAGAGTACCGTCGGCGACAAGACTGACTCCTTCGCTGATTGCGGTCAAAGGGGTCCGGAGCTCGTGTGACACCATTGAGACGAAGTCGTTCTTGGTATTACTCAGATGAATCAGTTCCAGGTTTGTCTTCTTCAGTTCTGCAGCCTGGGCCGCGATTTGTTCCTGCTGGACTGTGAGTTCACGATTCAGGCGTTCGAGCTGTCGGGTCTTCTTTTCCGACTCCTGCTGGGCAGTTTTGATTTCGGTGAAGTCGGCAAAGATGGCGACAAACGAGACGATGGTGCCCGTTTCATCGTGAAGCGGAGCCATCGTGCTTTCCACGAAGTGGACCCGGTCTTGAGCGTCAAGATGGCGGTGCTGAACACGGAAGGTCGCGCCGGTGGCAAGGCAGTTCTTGATTGGACACACTTCGCCGTGAAGATGGCAAGGGGTCGGCCGGCGGTGAATTACATCGTGGCATTTCCGGCTGACCAAGGCGGACGGAGTCGTTCCAAAGAGACGGGCGAATGCCGGATTAACCTGTTGGATGACATAGCTGCTGTCAACGATTACCACACCGGCCGCCAGGTTATTGAAGATTGCCTCGAAGTACTGGCCGATTCTGGCGCTGCTGGCTTCCCGCTGCCGGCTGGGGGTGATGTCGAACAGTATGGAAAAGACGGTGTTCTTGTTTTCCTGGCTGACTGAGGAGTGGGCCCGATACCACCTGGTCGTCCGGCCTGGAGAATGGATGTCGGTTTGCGCATGACCGTGCTCCTTGAGTGCGGTCAGGTGGTCGGCGAGTGTGTTGGGGTCAGCAAAGACCTGGTTGAGTGTCATCGAGCCTGAGTCGTGGTCCTTGAGCAAGCGCTTCAAGGCAGGCGTTGCGGCAAGGAGATGGCCGGATTCCAGGGTGAAAGCAAAAGCCGGTATGTCCGACTTAAGCAACAGGTTCCCCAGTTGACCCGGTCCGGTTCCGGCTCGGGCACTGCTGTGTCGTTTGGCCAGAGCACGTTCGATGAGCAGGAACAACCGCTCAATGTTGTAGGGCTTTTCAAGATAGCCAAACGCACCACGGTCCATGGCCCGCACTGCGGTGTCAACGGTCGCATAGCCGGTCAGAATTATGACTTCCGGGGGAGGGGAGGACTCCCTGATTCTGCTGAGAAGTTCTATCCCGCTCATATCAGGCAGTCTCAGGTCTACCAGTGCAAGGTCGAAAGACTCGCGACCAAGAGCGGCAATTGCCTGCTTGCCGTCTGTTGTCGGGGTTATCGAATACCCTCTGGTTTCGAGTACATCAGCCAGGGTTGCCGCAAAGGTCGGCTCGTCGTCCACAACAAGGATTTTCGGAGCGGTGTCGGTGCGCGGTTCGGCTGGGGTGGTCATGCCGGGTCAAGCGGTTGGCTTACGTTGGCCTATGTCATCGCGGCCGGTCCCTATTGTGCCAGCAGGACGATTGTGACAGCAACATTGACAAGGGTTGCAAGTGTGGTGATGACCGGCAGGTTCCGCTGCACTTTGCACCAGAACGATTCAGGAACGATAACCACATCTCCGGGTACAAGGAAGACCGGCTCGCCTTCAGCCGTGAGCCGCATCAGATTGAGACGGGTTCTGGTTCCATCCCGTTCCCGGATAAGCAAGACGCGTGTCAAGTCGGCATTGGCTGTCGGTCCACCAGCATTCGAAATCAGCTCGAGGACGTCGGGTGAGCCGGAGAGATAATACTGGCCGGGCTTTGTGACCTGTCCCCACGCTGCGGCGCGCACCGACCCGGTTTGGCCGAAGGCATGCACGCATAAGGCCGCGGTCAGGGTAATCGCGATTGTCCTGAGTCTCATTTTCCTCCTTTGCGCCATCTGATGGCACTTCATGTTCTAATGACCGCGCTTCGGGCGCGGCTGTCCTGTTCCGGTCTCCATCGGCAGTTTATATTCCGCCTAGTTCCTCCAGTTGACCATGGTCAGAGTGCTTTCAACAGTCACGAACCCCTGCGACTGGCAGCACTGAACAGTCGGAGTATCGGCTGCATAAGCAACGACTTCTGCCAGGCGGACGCCCTGATTCCTGAACTGGTGGAGCGAGTCGGCCATGAGTTGTGAGGCAACGCCATTGTTGCGGTACTCGGGAATGGTGGCAATAAGGGCGATTGACCCGACACTGAATCCCAGGAACTGCGTGGCATCGCTGTGAATACGTTCGGCCAGCAACCCTACTGTTCGGCCGCGGTCTTGTGCCAGCAAGAGCCCTTGTTCAGAAGCGTAGTTCCTCAACCAGTCGCGGTACACCTTGGTCATAGTTGAACGCGGGAGTCTGGAATCCCAACCGAATATCCCGGTAGGGATTTGGCCGGCCGTCTCTTGAAGAATCGAGTCCACATCGTCCGCGCTGGCCTGCTGGACCTCATAGATTTCCTCCGGGCGGGCAGAGGACTGGTGATGGCTGAGGTCTCTTGCCATGACCAGGGAAGTCTGAGTTGCCGTAAATCCCATCCGCTCGAGCGCGTTGATGCTGGCAAGGTCGGTGTATGGGACCTGTGTCACAAAGCAGACCTTTCCGATGATGTTTCGCATTGTTTCCCGAAGCAGCATTGCTTTAATCAGGGTCCGGGTTTCAGGGCTGCCGGTCGCAATCAAGTGGTCAATCTGATAGGTCCTTGTGCTGAGCTCGCGCGAGGCCCACTGGTCGGGTCGGACCACACAGAGACCGACCATGGTTCCACCCAGGTTGTAGGTCTTGGCAATGCCCCCGCTTTCCACAGCCTTTCGGATACTGTCTGTGATGTAGTCTACCTGTGAGTTCTCTTGTCCTGGAACCAGGGCCCAGTTGAACGGCTTGTGAGGATACGACTGCAGCAATTGCCGCATGGTCCTGTTGTTCTCAAGGTTTAGCAGTTCTGCAAACATTTTCCACCCCCTCGTGGTTCGTGACGAGACCCCTTAAGAGAACAACGGAACTTGAAGCATGAGACCTTACTGGGTTGTCATTTCTGCTTTGTCCGTCGTCTCTTTTTCTCGTCATTGTATTTGTTCCCTCGATTCGCCTAGTGCAATCGCCATTCCAGTCGCTTCAGACCCGAAAGTGCTTGTAAGATGCTGTCATATGGTGTGTTTACACGAATAGTGCGGCGTTGGATACTTGCGTGTCGCCAGTCGGCTAATCGGCTGTGCTTCAGTAAGTTTCCAGGTTTCAGGGGCTTGCCTGGTGCGACACCGCAGAGTAGCTTGCTGTGTGTCGCGGGTTTGGCACGGCCCGATGCCGGTCCGGATATCTCCAGCCCGGTCGGACTCCAGTTCTGGCCGTTCCAGGCCGCGTAGCTCTTTGCGGGCCTTGCACCACTGTTATTTTCGGGTAGACTGTGCCTGCTGGATTTGTGGTTTTAGAGAATCGAATACCGAGTCTGATGAAATACCTGCACACATGGATACCCGCCGGTTTGCTGCTTCTGGCTGCTGTTGTCTGCAAGGAGCCGACCGGGCCACCGGTAATCAACTCAACTTCCGGTGATACGGTCGTCAGCGCAAATGACAGCGCAACATATGCCTGCAATGCCTGGGACTGGGGATTGGGCCCGATTCGGTTCCACTGGTCCTGCTCACACGGGAAACTTGCCTGGGATTCGGTTCCATCGGTCAAATGGTATGCGCCCGAGTCATCCGGGCCTGCGGTAATAAGAGTAGTAGTGACTGATGAGGACCAGTTGGCCGTTTCAGACAGCGTTGATGTCCTGGTAACCAAAGTGACGACCACGCTCATCAATTTCGGCGGAGCTATCAAAGCGGGTCATTTCCGCGAGTGGCAAGACAGCCTCAGACTGGGCTATGCTCTGGAAGGTAATTTCCTGGTGGACACCAACCTGGTTTCCTTTCTTGTCCTGGATGACAGTAACTACTGGCGCTGGGTGAATAGCCAGACGTATGAGTGTCTGGTAGCCAGGTTGTTTACCAGAGCGGACACTTTTGATACCGTGGTTCCAGGTACCGATGTCTACCACATGGTGCTGGACAACAGTTTTGGCAAGCTGGAAAAGGATTTCTGGCTGTTCGTCAAAACGACAACCCCCTGATTGCGAATATGCAGGGTGACACCCTTGCGCTACGCAGGATGCCACCCTTGCGCTATAGTTGGTAGCCGGCTTTTTCCAGCAGGGTCAGCAGCCGGTACATGGGCAATCCCACGACATTCAGATAGCAGCCGTTGACGCGCCGGACAAAAGCGCCGGCATATCCCTGAATGGCATAGGCTCCGGCTTTGTCGTAAGGTTCGCACGTGGCCAGGTAGCGCTCGATTTCCTGTTTGGCCAGAGCACGGAACAAGACCCGGGTCGTTTCTGCGGATGTGAAGACCTGTTTCTGCGGCATACGAACCACCGCAACGCCGGAAACAACCAAATGGGTCTTACCTGAAAGCATCTCAAGCATCCTTCGGGCCTGGTTCCTGGTTTCGGGTTTGCCCAGGAGGCCGGCTCCAAGTACGACGACCGTGTCCACGCCGATAATGATGCCGCTTCGTACTCTGGTGGTTGCGGACAGCGCCTTGGAACGGGCGCTGGCGATTGCGTAGCGACGCGGATTGGTTCTGCTGTCGGCAACAGATTCGTCACAGGTCGGCTTGACCAATCGGAACCGAATGCCGAGACTGCACAGGAGATGCCGGCGCCGCGGGGAGGTAGAAGCGAGGTAGATTAACACAAAGACGCGGGGGAAAGGGCCAAGGCAGAAGTCAAAGTGCAAAATGCAAAAGGCGAAGTCGCAGAGACAGGCCACTCGTCATTCTCTTTACTCGGGCAGGAATGTCTTGAATGTGCTCTTGCCGAATTTCACATCAGGCAGTTGCTTGATGCGGACCTCAAAGTCGTATTTCCATTGCGAGCCCAGACGGTCGAGGTTCACAATGGCTTCCCAGCAGTGGAGGTCGCGCCAGACGGTCAGCCTGTAGTTGGTTAATTGCCTGCTGGTGAAGTTGTAGCCGATGCTGTTGAGCGTGAACTTCCAGCCCGGCGCGTAAAGAGTGACCATGCCGGTGACCATGTTCGTCCTTTTGCTGTAAGTGTGGTTAAGGCTGAGCAGGACCCGCCAGTCATTCTGGGGTGGGTTATGGTAATGATGGGTTGTATCTGATGCCTGTGACAGGGTCTTGCCGAACAGCTTGTCCCAGCTCAGGGAAGTGGTGACCGAATAGTCATCTCCCAGCACGAGCGAGTCGAAGTCGAAGCTGGCACGGCCGTCAATCTGCAGGTTGAGCTTCTTGACCGACTGGAACGGAATGAGGCTGGCGTCGGCCCGGAGCGGGGAGAGGTGTTTATTCTTCAGGTCGTAAGCAGAAGTGAAACTGGCTCGTCCGAGGTTCTGTTTGGTCTTGAGCGAGCCGACCTTGGCCTCAAACCCATTGAGCACACCAAAGCTCAGATTGGCCGCTTCAGGCGAAAAAAGGTGGGGAGTGCCGAAGAATCCGGCCGGCGTGACTTCCGGCCTATAGCTCAGGGCAATGCTGGGCCTTGCGGTATGCAGAAGGCCGTGCATGTCCATTGCCCGGACATCGAACACCCGGAACAAAGAGAAAGTGCTGGTGAGCGAAGCAGTGTAGCACGGCTCAGGCGGCACGGTGTCGCTGATGTCATCGGTATGGGCAAAGGCCAGGTCCTCATAAGTGTTGAGGATTCCCAAGAGCTTCTGGGAGGTTTCGATTCTCAGGTTGTTCGCAATCGTGCGCGACTGGTCGTCAAGGGTGTCGTTGTAAAAGGAACGGGATTCAGAGAAACCGAGGCCGTGTGATATTCTCAGTTCGCCGGCCTTTCCCAGGGAGTAGTCCGGGCTGGCAAGGCCCAGACCGGCTCTTGCTTTAAGGTCGGTCGTGTGAGCGGTGTCTTTGTCGGTTGAGTCGGCATAGGTCCAGAAGAAGTGCTCAAAGTTGAGGCTCGGGGATGCGTTCCAGCCAAGCGGCAATGAACGGGTGCCGAAGCTGACTCTGGCTTTTGGAAGACAGGTGTAGGTGCGGTGCCGCGCGAATTCGGTCTTGTTTTCTACCTGGGCTGAAAACCGGCCGACGCGCAGGACCTTCCGACTGAGCTCGGCATAGGAGAATATGTCCTGCTTGAGCCAGTCGAGTTGTTCCTCGGCGTATTCAGGAGCATAGCTGTTGTCTGACAGAAACTCGGCCTGGGCCGAGAGGTCTGTTCCCAGGAAGAACTTCGAGGAATGGGCGGCATTGAAGCTGTAGTGCCGGCGCCGGGTGTTCCACTCCTCGATGTAAGAGCCCTGGAGCGAGCCCCGGGCATAAGGGTTGACGATATAGACCGCTTCGAGGCGCGGCTGAATTCCTTTTTCCGTCATTACGTCACAATAGAACGTCGCGTCCGCATAGTCATTGATGACCCAGTAATAGGCCAGGTTTTTGGCATAGTATCCCTGGTCTTTGGAGTTACCAATCTTGAACGGCATCAGTCCTGACTTCCGCTTTGAACCGACCGGCACCAGCCAGAAAGGTGCGGCCAGAACCGGAACGTTGAACACTTTCAACACCACTGGCTGAACAATCGCGACGTCGTCCGTGAAAAGTTTGGTGCGCGGGCCGTAAAAGGCGTAGTGCGGCGGCTCAAGCTCACAGGTGGTGTAGTAGCCGCGGCGGGCATTGAGAACGTTCTCTTCGACCAGCCAGATTTCTTCGGCCCGGAAGAACCCGTTCTCTACCTCGGTGCGCGCGGTGCGCATCATCCCTTTCCTGGTGTCAAGGTCGTATTCGAGCATAGCGCCGGTGATGTTCTGGTCGCCCGATGTGAAGAGCACGTCGCGGTACGCGCTCAGCCGGTGGAGTCGGATGTCATAATGAATTGAGTCGGAATAGACCGTCATGTCGCGGTAGCGTACCCAGGCCGAGTCGAGCAGGACCACCTTTTCGGTTTTGGCAAAGAAGCGAACCAGATTTCCTCCGTAATAGACCGTGTCCGACACAGCGCTGTCAGCAGCAGGCACGGCCTGGGCCGGAAGGAATGCCAGCAGCAACAGGATGCCGCCGCGCGGCAGACCGGAAGAAATAAGCTTAATCCTATTCACTTTGGACTGGCGCAAAGCGCCATCCTCTGCGTATGTTAGAAAGGCAACCGGCTAAGTCAACCGCAGGAAAAGGGTTCAAGGGTTCAGGGGTTCAGGGGGTCGAGTCCTGGAACTCTGGAACTCTGGAACCCTGGAACCCATTCCTTGAGGGGGCAGCCGGTGCAGAGCGGTCTGGTGCGGCAGAAGGTTTTGGCAAGCCTTACCAGGAGGGCGTGGTATTCGTTGTAGAGCCTGGCTTTTCTGGGAAGGTTGGCCTGAAACAACTGCTGAATCTCGTCATAAGTTTCCCGGTCGGTCAACAGCCCGTGGCGTAAAAGGATGCGCCGGGTATAGGCGTCTATAACGAACACCGGCCGGCCGAGCGCATACAGAAGAATGGAATCCGCAGTTTCCGGCCCGATTCCCGACCAGGTAAGCAACTCGGCACGGAGTCTGGTAGTCCGGAGACGTTTAAGACCCGAGACCCCGTCTCGAGCTTCAAGCTGTTTGACCACTGAGTGCAACCGTTTTGCTTTGAGGTTGTAGAACCCGGCAGCACGAATCAGCCGGGCAAGTTTTGCAGGCGGCAACCGGGACAGCCTTTTCAGGTTGATGAGTCTGTGCTGCTTCAGATTGGCTATGGCCTTTTCCACATTGACCCAGGCCGTGTTCTGAGTCAGCACAGCACCGATGATTACTTCGAGCGGTGAATCCGCAGGCCACCAGTGCTGGGCCCCGAATGCGGCAAAGAGCCGATTGTAGATTTCCTGAAGCTCGGGGCGTACAGGGTGACACCCTGCGCAGCGCAAAAGTGTCTTCCTAAGGTTCGCTCGGGGTTTGCTTGAACGAGTCGACCGGAGGAGGCTTCGGCTGAGAGGTATGCAAAGGGCAGGGGATGGTCGGCTCGGTTCCTTTGATGAAGATTTCGTAGCGCACCCTGGGACAGAGCGGGGTGGCAAGTTTCCCGGATTGCTCGCAGATTGGCGCGGTGACGATATTCCTTGGTACTTTGAACCGCCTGGTTTTGGTGCCGGGCTTCACTTTCTTCATGAACCTGGCCCAGATTGGAGCGGCTACACCACCCCCGGTTGCCCCGCGAAAGATGGTCTTTCTCTGGTCATAGCCGACCCAGACCCCGCAGCACATCTGGGGCGTGTAACCGATGAACCAGGCATCAGTGTAATCATCGGTCGTTCCGGTCTTGCCGGCAGCCGGACCCGAGTATCCGAGACTGCGAATCACGGTTGCAGTGCCTTCGTCAATCACGCTCTGGAGCATGCTTGTGACTATGTACGCGGTCGCCCGGCCGATGACCGGTTGGGTCTCAGGAAGGTTCTCCTCAATGACCAGACCACGGTTGTCCCGGATGCAGGTTATCAAGATGGGGCAAACCCGCACCCCGCGATTGGCCAGGGTGGAAAAGGCCGCGGTCATGTCAAGGAGCGAGATTTCTACTGAGCCAAGCGCCAATGAGTATACCGGTAGAAGCTTTTCACTGATTCCCAGGAGATTGGCATAACG
>JAUWNN010000104.1 GCA_030612625.1 Caldifarciminota bacterium | reverse complement strand
TCCCTATCGATGTAGCCCCACCTACCTCCGAGTACGCCTCCGGCTTTGTCGAACAGACCTCTCACATACACCGCCGCCAGCCCCTCGGAAAAGCCCTCCGCCCACCGATACCGCGGCTTGACGGCATAAGCACCGGTTCCGTTGATGAAGCCCCATCTTCCACCTATGACGTCGTCCGATACGCTCATCCTGCCGCCCACATTCACCGCCGCTAGCCCCTCGACGAAAGGGCACGCCATCTGATACTGCGGTTCGATGGCGAGCTTGCCGGTGCGGTCGATGTAGCCGAATCTACCATCGACTACTACACGGGACAGGCTGACATCTTCATTCTCCGATGTGATGGTTGCTTCCCTTCTCCTCATTCCCTACCCATCCAACTTCATCTGGAATTGCTGGGGGAATTGATGGGGACGCTTCCCGGGGGATTTCCGGGGACACAGTAAAGGATTTCTTCATCTCTGACCGCCTGCCGGGTCGCTTTCGTTCTCCACGCTCAACTTCTACTCCAATTCGCCTGCGGGTCAAGGAGAGTATCGCCGGTGCTTCGGAAACTGGTTGACGTCACCGACATCCCATACCGAGTCACAACCCTGCTTTGAGGTGCTCTTCGACTGCGGTGACGAACCGCCGAGCTTTGCCGATGTATTCTCGTGCTTCCTCGGCCGTGGCAAGTCGAACGGGCTGATAGTCTGATACCTGACGGGCGTCGAATGTCCTATGCAGGTCGCGTGAAAGTTCCCTTGAGAAGACACCCTTGAGCACGAACTCTGTGTCGAACAGGCCTATCGCGCCGGTGTGTTTGCCGGCAACCTTGCCGATACTCTGCAGGAGCGCCAAGACCGCGTAGAACATGGCGTAGTACGCACGGTTAATGATGCTCTTGGGAGTACCGCCTCCTTCAGCAAGCACCACGGCATCATTCAAGGTGGACTGAGCTTGTTCGAGCCGCAGCTTCACGAGTTCGGTGGTGTGTTCGGGCGTCATACAGTAATCCCTTCCTGCCTCACCGCAATCGCCAGGAGCGAAGACGAGAGCAGCCCTTCCTCCCAGTCGAGGCGCGAAACCGTAACCGGCACAACGACGATGCTGTGTTCCAAACCCACTTCCCATGCGCAGTCGTTGACGTAATCCTCGACCTCGCGGTCCACCGGTGTGTTCAGTATGACCATAACGTCAAGGTCGGAATCCGGCTCCGCGTCCCCCCGGGCGCGCGAACCGAACAGCACCAGACGACTCAATGGCAGCCGTTTCTGCAGCTTGTCCTTGAGTTGGTTCAGGATGTCAGCTTCTTGGGTAGTCATTTGCTTGCTACCAGGAAGGATAGTCGCCACGGCCCCAATGTCAATGACGTGGGAATCCCGAGGAACCTCGTCATCAGGGATGCTTTCCATTTCCGAGGGGAATTAGGGACAACCACCGTTTTCCTGCCGGGCCGTTATCATTCACCACAGTCAACTTCTACTCCAATTCGCCCGCGTGTCAAGCAGAGAGAGGGTTCCAGGGGTCGAGGGGTCAAGGGGTCGAGGGTTGAGCCATCGGATGGCACCTGCTCCAGGAGAGCAGAGCAAGGGGTCGAGTGAGAGGAAAGAAGAGATGAAGAAGCCGAGCGGCAGAGTGAACGCATAAGCCGGGAGTGACGGGGTCGGGCTTGAGGGCGGTGGTCATTGGCCGGTTCCGTTGTGCTACCCGCTCACGGGTTAGGTGTCGTCAAAGAGCGAGCTCTGGCGAGACTGCTGCGGCTTCCACTGATAGCGTAGAGGTTTACTCAGCTTCCTGGCGTGTCCTTCGCCTACCGCTCGCCTCAGCCAGTCATTGAGTTGCGACTTGCTGACATCAATGGACTTGAGCAGTTGCTCCGGTGTGACAGGCACCCTGGCGGTAAGAAGCTCCAGCCGATGGAGAAAGAGGTCATAGCCACGCCGGCTGTCCAGCACTTCCTTGCCTGTCGTGGGCAGGTCGGCGCTTCCCGGTCCCGACCGGTATTCCACTGAGCCGTCTGATGCCGATGATTGCGGAGTTGGTACGTCGAACGGTCTGCCGGCCGGCCGGTCCACTAGCGCGGAAAGCTGAAGCTCACCATCAGGCAGCCATTGAGCGCCCCGCTTCACCAGTTCGGAGTTTCCCGAAGCCGGGTCCTGATGTGGCTTGACCCAGAGCGACACCCAGCCTTTTTTCAGGTTCTCGGTCGCGCCATTCCACGTGCCGCCTCTTTCCTTACTGGCAGCAATCACGATTGCCGCATCGGCCAGGCAGTAGATGTACCTGTTCCGCGCCATGGCATTGCCCACGTCGAACCCTGCTTCAGGGTTGAAGGGTGAAACCAGCGCAAGGTCTCCGGCCATCAATGCCTTGCGGTACTTGACGGACGTCGCTGCGCGGAGCAGGCTGTTCGACAGGACGCCCACGGCAGTTCCTTCCCGTTCCAGCGCACCGGACATCGCGGCCTCGTCTACGCCTCGTGCCCCGCCCGAAACGACGGACAGGCCCTGCAGCGCCGCCTCGCCGCCCAGGTGCCTGGTGAAGGCGATATCCTGCTTGCTCGGATGCCGCGAGCCGACGACGGCGATACCACCCTGGTTCAACAGACTCCGCCTGCCGCACCCGAAGAGCACCGGCGGCGAGGCAGTCTTCAGCCGTTTCTTGAGGCGCGCAGGATAGACCGGGTCGGCTCGGGTCAACACCCACAATCCGGTACGTTCCCACTTCTCCACCGCCAGGCCCAGGGCCCCGGCCCGGGCCAGCAGGTGCCGTATGCGGCCCGGTGTGACCGTGCGGTCAACCCAATCGGCCAGGACCCCGGCAGGGTCTTGCTGCAGGAGCGCATCGGGAAGGACTTCGTGGTCTTTGAGCCATTGGGCGAATCGCCCCCATTCCGTCGGTGACAGCGGCTTCGGCTCATCTTTCGTCGGCTTGCCGAAATACGCGGTCAACAGCAACACCGCCTGGGTCTGATTGCTGATGCTCATCTCATTTCCTGCTGCTCGCGGTCGCCAGCGCTACCGGCAAGACCGGGCCGGCCCCCGCTTGTCTCAAGAGGGCCGACACGACCGTCATGGTCCAGGTCGAATCAACCATGTCGTCCACCAGCAGGACGGGTCCGTCCCGGACATCCTCGCTGATCTTGAACACACCGTCGAGATTGGCGCATTGGCGGAAGCGATTCTGCTGGAACTTCTGGGGTTCGTTGGCCTGCACTTTGGTTACTGCGGCCACGAACGGCAGCCCGAGAAGGCCTGCCACACGCTGTGCAAGGTCCGGAACCAGGCGCGGACGGCCAAGCGAAGGAACGCACGTCACCCAGGTCGGCATCGGGTCAGGTTGCCAGCGGTCGCGTATCATGTCAACCAGGGCGGAAGCCAGCTCATCACGGAAGTGTCCGGAATGCTTGTCTTCGGCCACGAGCTGCCCCCAGCCGGCATCGCCCCAGCGGGAAAGAACCCGGCCGGTTTCCGCCCGGAGGTTTTCAGGAAGATTGCCGTGGAATCCATATCGCCGGAACGCATCGGCCGCTACCTGTTTCCGGCAGGTCAAAGGCAATTCGGACTGCTTGAGGAATCGAGCGGCTTCGACCGCGTTGGCCTGCGAGTAGGCCTCGGCGACGACCGGATGGCCGATGCACTGCGCACACCTGCCGCACGGACGAGGATTCTCGTCGTCCAGGGCCCGCGCCAGGAACATCATCAGGCACTCAC
This sequence comes from Caldifarciminota bacterium, assembly GCA_030612625.1. GTDB lineage: Bacteria > Hydrothermota > Tepidihabitantia > Tepidihabitantales > Tepidihabitantaceae > UBA3079. Next base: position 6,198 of record JAUWNN010000104.1, on the reverse strand, counting down.
GGCTGTCTATGTAGTCCTGCACCTCTTGCCATTCCGCCTCTCGCTGCCGGGTCAGCCGCCGGATATGTGCGTGGTCCATGCTGTATTCCACTGGAGTCCTCTTCCAGTGTCTTGAGTCCTTGATGACCGGCGCCGGGCTGTCAACCGACAGGAACTTCAGCACCTTCTCGATCTGACCCTTGCGCAGGTTGACCGACTCCTCGATCTGCCGTTCGGTAAGCCCGTCGCTTGCAGCCAGCAATTCCAGGATTGCATTCATGTGGCCTTCATCCGGGAAAGCGCCGCGACGGAAGAACTCGTGAATCTCCTCGTCTTCTCGACCTGACAGCAGCACCCCGAAAGCGCGGTCAATCGCCCGTCCGGCCCGCCCCACCTGCTGGTAGTAGGTGATAATCGAACCCGGGGCCTGGTAGTGAACGACGAATCCGAGGTCCGGCTTGTCGTAGCCCATCCCCAATGCCGGCGTCGCGACCAGGGCCTTGACGCGATTGTTCAACATCAGGTCTTCCAGATGCCGGCGGTACGCATCGGAATCGGGGAACTCCGGGGACTTCACGTCACTGTAGTATGCTCCGGCCTCGATGCCGTTGCATTTCAACCAATCCGCAACCAGGTCGGCATCGCGCCTGGTGAGCGTGTAGACAATGCCTGTCCCGGGCAGTTCCGGGAGATGCTCGGCGAGCCAGGCCAGGCGCGCTGACTGGTCCGGCAGGCGCAGGGTTTGCAGGACGAGGCTTTCCCGCATCAGGGATCCGCGCTGCACCTGGATGCCGCCCAACTGGTTACATACATCATCGAGCACACGGTTGTTCGCGGTCGCCGTAGTACCCAGCACGGGCATGTTCGGCGGCATGTGCTTCAGCACGTTCACCAGACGGCGGTAATCGGGACGGAAGTCGTGCCCCCAGTCGGAAATGCAGTGGGCTTCGTCCACCACCAGCAGGCCAATCCGGCCGGCCACCGGCAGCAACACATCCTGAACGAACTCGTCGTTGGCCAGCCGCTCGGGGGAGATGAGTAAGGCGTCGGCCTCGTTATTGAGGACGGCTTGCGTCAGAGCCGACCATTCCTCCCGGTTGGTCGAGTTGATGGTCAGTGCCTTGATGCGAAGACGATCCGCGGCTTCGATCTGATTCCGCATCAGCGCCAGCAGGGGTGAGACGATCAACGTCGGCCCGGACCCGCGGTCGCGCAGAATCCGAGTGGCGATGAAGTACACCGAACTCTTGCCCCAGCCCGTTCGCTGCACGACCAGGAGTCTCTTCCGTTGATTCACCAGAGCATCAATTGCTTCCCATTGGCCGGGCCGGAAGTCGGCAGATGCCATATCCAGTGCCTGCCGTAGCAGGCCGCAAGCCTGGTCGCGGTCGCTCATCATCCTGGGGGAATTAGGGACAACCACCGTTTTCCTGCCGGGCTTCTTTCATTCACCATAGTCAACTTCTACTCCAAGTCGCCCGCGTGTCGAGGCGGCGTACTTTCATGAAGCGCTACCTTCGCCTCTTTGGTTACTCTTCGCCGATTGCCTCGAGGTCCGCAATGTCCTTCTTTCTGCCCACGGCGCGCTTGTTGCGAGCGAACTGCTCTTTCCCCAAGTAGCATACCTCCAAGTCTCCGTAAGGGCCCACCTCGCGGTCGGCAAATGCCTCCTCCCATGACACGCCGGTGAGCGATGTCATCAGGTCTATGCGGACCGGCGCAACGCCAAGTTGTACGACCTTGCCGGGTTCCACAAAGTCCTCGACCGCCAGTCCCAGGGAAGCGAATCCAAACTCGCCGAGCGCATCAAGGATGCGTTGAGCGTTCCCGGCATCGGGCCGGACGAGTATATCTATGTCGCCGGTGTAGCGCGGGGCGCCATGGAAGGCAAGCGCGTACGCCCCGACTACGACGTACTCAACTTTGTGGGCGTTGAATAACGCGAGCAGATTTCTGAAGTCTTGCTGAACCTCCGGCATGCACTCTCCTCAAATGCTCAACCCCGGCGATACGCTCTCCAGGATTCCGGGACAGCCAATAGGCAAGATTCTCCCGCACCTCCAAGAATCCCCTCAAGTTCCTCCTGCGCACGGTCTTCTCAATCACGAAACCGTGGCGTTCGCCTCCGGGGCCTCCATTTTCTTTCCGCCCTTTAGCCGGGCTGGTATCATTCACCACAGTCAATTTCTACTCCAATTCGCCCGTGTGTCAAGCAGCGGGCGGCGGTCATCGGACTCCTCAGCGAATGTCAACATTCAAGACCTGACCCCTTCATTCCCCTTCATTCCGAGCACCTGCTTTTATCTGCCCGACCGCTCTCGCGGTATTTCGTAGTTGGGGGCTTCCTTGGTGATTGTCAGGTTGTGGGGATGGCTTTCGCGCAAGCCGGCACCAGTGACCCGGACAAACCTGGCCTTGCGTCGAAACTCAGCCAGATTCCGGCTCCCGCAGAAACCCATGCTGGCACGCAAACCACCTTCAAGCTGAAACAGCACTTCTTTGACACTGCCCCGATACGGCACCCTGCCGACAACCCCTTCAGGCACAAACTTCCTTGCCCCTTCCTGGAAATAGCGGTCTGCAGAACCTTCGCGCATCGCATCTATCGAGCCCATTCCCCGGTACATCTTGTACCGCCGGCCTTCCAGCAGCACATCCTCACCCGGGCTTTCATCAGTCCCGGCCAGTAGATTCCCGGTCATCACCGAATGGGCCCCGGCTGCGAGCGCCTTGGCAACATCCCCGGAGAACCGGACACCGCCGTCAGCAATAACCGGAACACGGCGTCGCTTCAGTGCGGCCGCACATTCCAGGACCGCGGTGAATTGTGGTATTCCGGCTCCAGCCACCACCCTGGTTGTGCAGGTCGAACCGGGCCCGACCCCGACCTTGACCGCACTCGCACCGGCCTCGGCCGCTGCAATCGCACCCTCGGCCGTAGCCACATTCCCGGCCACAAGTTCCAGCTTCGGATACTTGCGCCGCAGCGCCCTGGTGGTTGAAAGCACGCGTGATGAGTGGCCATGAGCCGTGTCAATCACAATCGCGTCAACCTCGGCCTTGACCAGAGCCCCGGCCCGTTTCTCGGCATCATGGCCCACGCCTACTGCCGCTGCAACTCTCAGGCGATGCCGCTTATCAACAGTTGCATATGGGTACTCGACGCGCCTGATAATGTCTTTGGCCGTTATCAGACCTTTGAGCCGGCCGTTCCGGTCAACCAGCGGCAGCTTCTCGATTCGGTGACGCCGCAGAATGTCCCGCGCCTTGTTCATGGTCGTGCCGCCCGGTGCGGTAACCGGATTCCGGGTCATCACCTCATCCACCAGCCTGCTTGGGTCATCCTCAAACAGCAGGTCCCGCCTGGTGACAATCCCGACAAGCTTGCCCTTCGAGTTGACCACCGGCAGGCCGGAAATGCCGTGCTCTGCCATCAGCTCCCGCACCTCGGCAAGGCTCTTGCCCTTCTCAACCGAAATCGGGTCACTCACGATGCTGCTTTCGACCCGCTTGACCTTTGCCACCTGGGTCGCCTGCTGCTCAATGCTCATGTTCCTGTGGACAACCCCGATTCCGCCGGCCCGGGCCATGGCAATCGCCATCTCGGCTTCGGTCACCGTATCCATTGCCGCGCTCGACAGCGGCAGGTGCATCGCTATCCCGGTGCAGAACCGGGTATCGATTTCCACTTCGTTCGGCAATACGGTTGACTTCTGAGGCACCAGCAGGACATCATCAAATGCCAGAGCTTCATTGATTCTCATCTCTGCCTCCTCATGAATACGGTCATTTTACTCCTCGGAAATATCCTCAAGCCGTTGTTCAATCCGGCCACGCAGCGCTGGGCTGTATCCCTCAAAACGGTCCACAACCGTACCTGACCGGTCCAGCAGAACCACGGTCGGCAGCAGTTCTATCCCGAATCTCTTGACAATCTTCTCGTCGCTGGCTATCGCCCCATCCGGACCGGCCAACTCCTCTGCTCCACCCGGCTCATGGGCGTCAACCAGCACCGCAATGACCCGGGTTCTCTGCTTCAGCGACGGCAACTCCTCAAGCAAAGGCCGGCACGGCGTGCTCCAGGAACTGAAGAAGACGAGCAACACCGGCCTATCTCCCGGTTCTCCAAGCTCAACCGGACTGCCGTCAGCACGTCTCAACTCTTCGAGCCAGTCCCAGGAAGGACCGGCCGGCCCGCTGCAACCAGAACACACGAAGAAAACGAGCGCACCAATGCCCAGCCTGACTACTCTCATGCCAGACCTGCCCTGACAGCCGAAAGGAGCTGCAAGGCCCTTTTAGAACTTCTCTTGAAGAGTCTTGACGTAAGCCAGTTGGACTTTCAGATTCTCGGCTTTATCCCCGGTCGGTTCCTTGTCCAGCAGTTCGCGATACACCGCTTCGGCCTTTGCAAAAGCCCCGGCCTTGGCATAAGCCCGGCCGGCCGCCATTGCCGCATCAAGAGTCAGTGGCCAGTCCGGGTAAGTCCGGTAAGTCTTCTCATACTGCTCCGCGGCCTTCAGAAAGCTGCCCAGTTCCTCCTCGCTGTTGGCAATGCCCAGCATCGCGCCCGGGCTCAGAACCGGGTCCTTGCCCACCCTTTTCAGAAACTTCCCGAACTCCTCCTTGGCCTGCTCGTACCGCTGGCTTGTATAGTAAATCTGTCCCAGGTAATAGTGTGCCTTGCCTCCGACGTGGTCGCGGCCAACCCGGGTGGTAAGATTCACAAAAGCATCCTCAGCATTCTGCATATCGCCCTGAGTCAGAATCCCGAGCGCCTCGGTGAACCGGAGCTGGGCCTCGGAATTCGTACCCTTGCCTCGACCTTGAAGCAGAACAATGCCGCCGACGATAACCACCAGTATCAAAGCGCCAATCACCCAGAACTTCTGCCTATCCCGGTAATAAGCAGTGGCGACCTTTTCGGTAAATACCTGAAACTTGTCTTCTTTCAGGTCCTGCTTTGAGACGCGGTGCTTTCCTCTGTATCGCTTCATATAATCCTCTAAATCCTACCCCTGGGGCGATTCGAACGCCCGACCTACGGTTTAGGAAACCGTCGCTCTATCCGCTGAGCTACAGGGGTGCATTGGCGATTATAGATTCACCCACCACAATGTCAAGCAAACCAACCCTAGTCCCGATATAGAGATGTAAGAAAAGGGGCTACCCCCCCTGTGTTACCTGCGTCTAATAGGTATGGAAGAGTTCACCTATTGGGTGAAGAGAGGAGCAACCTTATGAGCAATGACGGTATCGGACAAAGAACGCTTCCTTTCAAGCTCGGCGTAACCTCCGAGACCATCACCAGCCGGAGCGGTCTGGCCGTGTTCCATGAGGCGGCTTTGGCCTCCGGTGTCGTGGCGCAAATCCGAAAGCACCTGCCCACACCATGTTCCAACCGCGGCATCCAGCCTGAAGAGTATGTCATGCCCCTGGCGCTCATGCTCTCGGGCGGCGGCCGGACCATGGAGCACATCCGCGAGATTAAGCAGGACACAGGTCTAAGAAGGCTCTGCGGCTTTCGCCGTATACCCGGTGCTGATGCCATCGGCGTCTGGCTCAAGACGCCGTACCGTATCGTGGGAATGCGGCGGGTCAACGAGCATCTGTGCCGGATGATTGTTGCCAAAAGCGGCGTCACCGACTTCACGCTCGACACCGACGCCACGCTGATTGAGACTGAGAAAGCCACGGCCAAGATGTGCTACAAGGGCTTTCGGGCCTTTGCCCCGCTCTTCAGTTTCCTTGCCGAACTGGGACTGTGCATTGCCAGCGAATTCAGGAATGGGGATGTGCCCGCCGGCGTCGGCGTCGAACGGCAACTGAAGTATGCTCATAGGCTCCTGACCTCACTGGGCAAGCGGCTGCGCTACTTCCGGAGCGACTCGGCCGGCTATCAGGCCGAGGTCATCAACACCTGCCACAAGCTGGGTGTGAAGTTCACGATCACGGCGGACCGTGATGCGGCGGTAAAGGCAATAATCAAGAGGGTCAGTCAAGAGAGCGGGTGGATTCGACTCTTCGATCAGGACGGCGAGCGGACCGACCGGGAGTACAAGACCGCGGTCCACTGCATGGAGAAGACCGAGGCTTTCACACTGATAATCCAGCGGCGGCCGAATCCGAAGCCGGACCTGTTTCAGCCCGAACCCTACCGCTACTATGTGATTGCGACGAATGACTACGAGCGTAACTCGCAGGAGCTCATCTGGTTTC
>JAUWNN010000259.1 GCA_030612625.1 Caldifarciminota bacterium | reverse complement strand
ACCCGGAATTGCCTCAGCATGCTGTGCACGGCCTTTCTCAGGCCGAAGCCAGTACGCGAGCAGCTATCACCCAGAACTGCTCCTGGTCCAACTCATATCCTGCCAGGGCCGGCTCCGGGTGCCGCAGCAGAAAATCCAGGGTCATCGCCAACCGGTACTCCTTGCGCAGCACCAGTCGCCGAGAACGCAGACCGTGCCGCCACTCAAGGCTCACCGACCGGTCCTGAAGCAGGGACTTCATCTCCCGGCCGTCCAGCACCAGCAGCACCAGCCGGCCCGGGTTCTGCAGAACCTCCACCAGACTGCTGTTGGTCACCGGCCCCGGCCCCAGGGTATCAACCACAAGAGGAATATCATACACGAACCCGTCAACCTCTGTCGCCCCGGACCGAAAACCGGAATCAGGAATCTCCTTTTTCAGGCTGGTGTGAAGCGCCCTCTTCTGTTTCAGATACCCGTCCACCAGCGCCCGGGTCAACACTTCCGGGGACAACTGAACAGTGGACTCTGTTATCAGACAAGAACCAATCGAGTCAATCGCCGCCAGAACTGAATCCACGGCCCGCCCGGTCTCCTGGTCAGGCTCAACCGCTCCGAACTCCTCCTCCACTATTGAGAAATCCACTACCCTGCCGTCCTGAATGCTCAGGTCAAGCCGGACTATCCTGTCGCTCCTGGCCGGCGGGACAACAGCAATTATGTCCTCCTGGTCTGTACCCACGGCAAAGTCCAGTCCCCAATCGGGCACTGTTCCTTTCGGCCGCACCACAGCGCCGACAATCCCGGCTCGGGGCCGAACCAGCGGCACGGTCTTGTGCACCGCGAAATCGGCCGGGATGAACTCCACCCGGTTCAGCCCGAACCTTGTGTCGGTTGCATCAAGCCACACACCAATCAACCCAAGAGTCTCAACACTGAATCGCTTCACCATGAAAGGATGGCCCAAAGGCTCGCCCGAACTGTCCACCAGGTTTGCTCCCAGGAAATAGAACCGGCCTTGTTCCACCAGAAAACTGAATCTGTCAGGTCCCAGCTCGAACCATTCCGGTCCAAGGACTACCGCGTCCACGCCCGACGCATTCAGCAGTTCCACCTGGGCGCTGCCGTCCATAAAAGCGGTTGCTGACCGATTCCCGAGCACATCACCGCAGAACAGCCACAAACAGAACCCGGACTCCCGGCCGTTGTTCACCAGTGCTGCCGCTTCAGACAGTCTTGTCAAATCCAGGTCACCCGAGACATAAACGGAAACGGTCTGCCGTTCTTCCCTGACTCCCTTGACCCAGCACCCTGAAACAAGCGCTCCTAACAGGACACCAAAAAGCACAGTCAGCAATGCTCTGCCGCGACCGCAACTCCAATCAGCCACCGCGCATTATAGTTGCGGCCTGTTTGATGTCAAACCCGCAAAGAGGAAGGATTCGAGCGGTTAGAATTCGGGCGGCGCACTGCGCCGCCCGATAGCCCCATGGGGATTTGAACCCCAGTCTCCTGGCTGAGAACCAGATGTCCTGGGCCGAGCTAGACGATGGGGCCTCCGATTATGATAATAGCCTGACCCCCGATTGTGTCAAGTGTGGACAAGTCAAACCACAAATAGACACTGATGCTCCTTACCTCTGCCTTCACCCAAGAACCGGAATAGAGCCACGAAGACACGAAGAACACGAACCGCAGATTACGCAGATTACACCGATAGGGTCCGGAAAGGAATCTGCGTTCATCGCAATGACATCCTTCTCTGCGCTCTCTGTGGTTCTTCTCATCTGCGTTCATCGGTGTCTATCTGTGGTTTGTCCTCAAGAATCCGCTTTCGTGAATTTCGTGCTTTCGTGGCCAATCCTATATCGGTTTTCGGACCTTCGTCCTTCTATTGACATCCGTGCTGCCGGGAATACTATTCACAACTAACAGCTATATGAACCAAACAGGAGGAAAAGTGGAACAGACAACACCTGCTCCTGAAGCCAAGCCTGCCACGAAGACCGAGGGCAAGTCAATTGCATCTTTGATTCTCGGAATCTTCAGTTTCGCACCGATGGTGGGACCGATATGCGCTGTCCTTGCCATCATCTTTGGCGCTATGAGCATGAAGAAGATCAACGCCAGTCGCGGGGCCATGACCGGCAAGCCGATGGCCGTTATCGGCTTGATTCTCGGAATCCTCGGACTGGTGGTCGGCCTGGTCTGGACAGTCTTTCTCATCATCGGCATGATAAATATGGGAGCCGCCGCGATTGAAAGCATCGAGGAAGGCTGCCGGGTCATCATCCTGCCGCTGGTCTGATAGCAAATACCGCTTACCGCCAACCATAGGCGGAAAGCGGTTAGCGGAGAGCGATCTCCATCCGGCTGGCTCAACGCCGTCCTCTGCAATCTGCCTCTTGACTTGAGTAGGGTATACTAGGCTTCTGTGCCGGCCGCCCGCTTGCCGGCCTTCTTCCTGACGAACTCACCCCGGTACCGAATGCCCTTCCCTTTATATGTGTCAGCGGGTTTTGCAGACCGTATCCGGGCCGCAGCCTGGCCGACAGCCTGACAGTCCATGCCCCGCACAGCAATCTCAAACATCTGCTGCTTGGTATCATCAGGGTTCGGGACCTGGTTAACCTCAAATGTAATCCCTTCAGGCACAGCAAAGCCAACCGGGTGGGAAAAACCGCACTGGATCCGCACGCCCTCCTTGGTCTTCTGGACCTTGTAACCCATACCACGAACCTGCAGCACCTTCTCAAACCCCTTGGCTACGCCGGCGAAGGCATTGCGCAGATGTGCCCGCAAGGTTCCGACATGGGCCCGGTCCACACCCGGACCGCCTTCGACCACCGCCTCTTTGGAGTCGCTCTTGACCGTCATGCCGTGCCGCACCCTGACCAGTAGACTTCCCATCTTGCCTTTCACCACAACCCGGTCAGGCTCGATACTGACCTGAATCCCTTCAGGTATCGGAATCGGCCGGTAGTTCTTCGCCATCGTTTGCTACCAGACTTTGCAGATGACTTCACCGCCGATGCGCTCGCGCCGGGCATCGCGGTCCGTCATCATGCCTTTTGAGGTTGACAATACGGCAATGCCAAGACCGCCCAGGATTTTGGGAATCGTATCAACACCCACATATACCCGCCGGCTCTGGCGCGATACCCGTTCCAAACCGCGAATCACCGAAGTCCCGTCTTCATTGTACTTGAGAGTAACGACGATTTCCTTCTTGATGCCCTCACCGCTGAGTTGGAAGTTGCTGATGTATCCTTCTTCCAGAAGAACCCGGGCGATTTCAAACTTCACCTTGGAGAACAATGCCCGTGTCTCCTTGTGACGGCCGTGCATCCCGTTCCTTATCCTTGTCAGGAAGTCTGCAATCTGGTCCAAATCGTCTCCTTTTACCAGGTGGCCTTGCGCACACCGGGAATCTCGCCCCGCAAGGCCAGTTCCCGGAAACAGAGTCGGCACAGTCCGAACTTCCGGTACACCGCCCGCACCCTGAAACAACGCTGGCAGCGGTTCTGCCTGCGTACTTTGAATTTCGGCTCGCGCCGCGATTTGACTATTAGACCCAGCCGCGCCATAAACTATTTCCTCCTGAACGGCAAACCCAGCCCCGTGAGCAGAGCCCGCGCCTCGTCATCGTGCCGGGCGGTTGTGTGAAATGTAATGTTCATTCCGAACACCTTCTTGACCCTGGACGTCTCAATCTCAGGAAATATCAATTGCTCGGTCAGCCCCAGGCTGTAGCTGCCCCGGCCGTCAAATGAATCAGGCGAAAAACCCCGAAAGTCCCTCATCAGCGGAACAGCGAAATTGAAAAACCGGTCAATGAACTCATACATCCTGCTCCCGCGCAGGGTCACTTTCACTCCCAGAGGCATCCCCTGCCTTATCCTGAAAGCCGAAATCGCCTTCTTGGCACGAGTACGCACCGGCCGCTGGCCGGTGACTCGCGCCAGGTCCTCCGCAATCACATCAAGCACCTTGGCGTCCGCAACCGCATCCTTGGTGGTCATGTTGACACCCCCCTTTACC
>JAUWNN010000249.1 GCA_030612625.1 Caldifarciminota bacterium | reverse complement strand
GAAAACCCTGGTTTATCCCTTGAAGCCTCGCTTCGGCAATAGCCACCCCCTAGGCGGCCCGTCCCCAGTGCCCCCCACGGGAAATGAAGGTCTTCCGACAAATCGGGCTTTCTCGACCGTATAACTATATGAAGGGGAGTGGCCGAGTGGTCAAGTGGTCGAGTGCGAGGAGGATTGCCACGTCGGCCTTCGGCCTCCTCGCAATGACATCCGTTTCGTGTCCTTTCGCGCTTTCGTGGCCACCCTCTCGTATCCGTATTTGTCCTCAGTAGTGCCATCGGATGGCACGCTCATCGGAATCGCTCATCCGTGGTTCTTTCTTCCCGGCTCTCGAATCGCGGCAGTGATGCCGTTCCTACACTCGGAATCTTGGCGGTCTTGGCGGTTCAACTTCGATTCCCGGAGTCATTGACGCCGGTTGCACACAGGCTCCTCTTTGCTAAGATTGCAGCATGAACCCGCTCATCTTCCGCGAGTACGACATTCGGGGCATCGCCGACACCGAGCTTCTCGACGATGACGTCTATCGCCTGGGCCAGACGTATGGCACTTATGCCCGGAAGCACGGCGCTCAGAAGTGTGTGATTGGCCGTGATGTCCGTCTTTCCGGGCTGAGAATCCGGAAAGCCATCACCGAGGGCATCCGCGCCACCGGCCTGGACATGATTGACATCGGCGTAGTGCCGACCCCGGTTTTCTATTTCTCCTTCTTCCATTTTGATGCCAATGCCGGCATAATGGTCACAGCCAGCCACAATCCGCCTGAATATAACGGGTTCAAAGTCGGCCTGAACAAGACCACCATTTTCGGTGATGAAATCCAGGCCCTGCACCGGCTCATGGAGCAGGGCGAGTTCAGACAAGGACAAGGCAAGTTTGAGCAGGCCGACATCATCCCGGCCTATATCGAAATGTGTCGCTCCAAGGTCAAAATCCCGAAAGAACTCAAGGTTGTTTTTGACCCTGGCAACGGCACTGCCGGTATTCTGCTCGAACGGCTGTTCGCAGGCACACCGGTCACGCCGCATTACATCACCCTCGAACCGGACGGCAAGTTCCCGGCCCCCGTCCCCGCCCCGACCGTTCCCGAATACATGAAGCAGGTGACCGCACTGGTCAAGGAAAGGAAAGCCGACTGCGGCATCGGGTTCGACGGGGACGGCGACCGCATCGGCGCGATAGACGAAACCGGCGCTATGGTCTATGGCGACAAGCTCCTGGGAATCTGCGCCAAAGAGGTAATTGGGAAATATCCCGGAGCCAGAATAGTCTTCGAGGTCAAATGCTCTCAGGGACTGGTGGAATACATCAAGTCCATCGGCGGAACTCCGCTGATGTGGAAAACCGGCCATTCGCTCATCAAAGCCAAGATGAAAGAAGAAGGCGCACTCCTTGCAGGCGAGATGTCGGGCCACATATTCTTTGCAGATGACTACTACGGGTACGACGACGCGTTATTTGCGTCCCTGCGCCTGCTCCGTATCCTGGCCGCATCGGACCGCAAGCTGTCTGAGCTGGCCGGAGAAATCCCTCTCTACTACGCCACCCCGGAAATCCGGGCCAAGTGCCCGGATGAGCTCAAGTTCAAAATTGTGTCCGAACTGCGCGACCTTTTCAAACGAGAATATGAAGTCATCGACATCGACGGCGCAAGGGTCTTGTTCCCTGACGGCTGGGGCCTGGTGCGTGCCTCCAACACCGGACCGGTCCTGGTGCTCCGCTTCGAAGCTAAAACCCCTGAACGTCTGCCCGAAATCCAAAAGCTCTTCTACGACAGACTACACCAGTATCCTCAAGTGGAACTGCCCGCCTAGGAACTGCTCCGGCTCATGGCCCGGGCTACAAAGAAAACACGCCACCTGTTCAAGCTTGTGCTCGACCGGTTCCGACTTGTCGAGAAAGGTGAAAAGGTCGTCATCGGAGTTTCGGGCGGGGCTGACAGCCTTTGCCTGCTTCATCTCCTGGTCTGGCACAACAGACGCTTTCGCAAAAACTGGCAGTTGCACGCAGTTCACATTGACCCCGGCTTTGAAACCTGGAACGCAGGGCGGGTCGAACGTGCCTGCGCCCGGATTGGGGTTCCCTGCCTGGTCAAGCGCATCAACGTTCCTGCACGTCTGAAACAGATTGGCAAGGACCACTGCTTCTTCTGTGCCCGGGAGCGACGCAAGACCCTGTTCAAGACGGCAGCCGCGCTCGGCGCTCGCAAAGTGGCACTTGCCCATCACATGGAAGATGTCAACGAAACCTATCTGATGAACCTGCTCTTCGCCTCATCAGGGTCCACCTTTGTCCCATGCCAGGAACTGTTCAAAGGTGAGATTGTGCTAATCCGACCGCTCTATTACATTGACAAGACCCTCATCACCTCCTACCTGAAGCAAGCCGGAATCCGGCCTGTCCGCAACCGCTGTCCTTATGAGAAATCCGGCACCCGGCTGACGCTGCGCCGTTTCCTCGACCGGCTCTGCAAGAAAGACTCTCGCATCAGGACTAACCTCTTCTGGGGCATTCACAACCTCAAACCCCAGTACCTGCCTAGGAACCACAGACAGGAATCCAACCGCCAAGCTCACCAAGACTAGGTCATATCATTGCGCACCCGCTTGTGCCGAGCTTCAACCGGAGTTCTGTCCTGTGTTCAACAAGATGCTCTACCCAGGTTGCATTCGGTGGTTTCTGTCGGCCTCGGCGCGGCACAGGGACATTGACTCAGAAAAGACCAGCCGTGGTCGGTCACTCCTAATATTGCTCTATCCTGTCTTCCTAGACAGAAACTATACTTGACTCCTGCCTGCCGATTGCTATGATTCGGTGTTGGCTGCTAATGGACCTGGCATCCGACACACCATACAGAAGGTCCATAGACTGCTTGTGTTCGATTAGGGGCCTATGAGTCCGGCCAGTTGAGAAGACTCGTCCGTGTCCGTAGCTTCCTTGACCGATTACCAAGCGCAACAGACCGGAGGTAAGTAGCATGGGTAAACGCGTGTTTATAGGGAATCTTCCCTTCAGCGCAACCGATGAGCAGTTGAGAGAACTGTTCAGCCAGCACGGCGAAGTGTCCTCGGCCGAAATAGTCAAGGACAAGTACACCGAGCGTTCTCGAGGATTCGCTTTCGTAGAGATGGCGACTGATGAAGCAGCAGCCACAGCCGTTTCAGCCCTGAGCGGGTATGAAATGGACGGCCGCAAGCTGACGGTCAACGAAGCACGACCCCGCACCGAAGGAGGTTCTCGGGGGGATCGCCGCGGCGGCGGCGGATTCTCTTCAGGTAACCGCTGGTAAAACTACCAACGCGTAAAACCGGGCGGACACCAGTCCGCCCGGCTTTCTTTGCATGGTGATACCCGGATAGACCAGACAGCCACCCTCAAGGTCAGACCGGGTAGGCTTGTCCCTATTCCCCGCCCCGGAAACCGATTACTGTCACTATGTCTTCTCCACCATAGGCGTTTGCCACATACACCCGGTTTCCGTCAGGCAATGCGGCCAAGTTGTTGAAGCGGTTCCCGCCTGGAATGGTCTTCACAACGGTGTTGTCCGAGGTACGAATCACAGAAACGCCTTCCCCGGTCGTGAAGTTGGCGACATAGACATAAAGCCCATTGGGCAGAACTGCGACACCAGTCGGCTGAATCCCTACTGGGACTGTGTCCACGACCGTATTGTCCGAGGTACGAATCACGTAGACAGCATCGTCATATTCGCACGACACGTAGACATATTCGCCGCTGGGTAATACGTCCGCAATGCATGGCCAGTCGCCTATCGGGATAGTGGCCACCACAACATTGTCCTGCGTCCGAATGACTGATACGTTATCGTCTGCCCGGCTTGGCACATAGACATATTCTCCGTTCGGCAGAGCGACGGCGTCAGTGGGACCGTTGCCCACTGTGACATTGTCAACAACAGTGTTGTCCGCAGTCCGAATCACCGAGACGTAATCACTATAGTGATTCACTACATAGGCGTATTCTCCGTTAGGCAGCATTCCTATACCCCCGGCCCCAGGGCCGCAAGGGATGGTCGCCACGACCGTATTGTCCGAGGTGCGGATAACAGAGACATTGTCGGCACGCTGATTCGAAACATAGACGTACTCACCGTTGGGCAGAGGAGCTACCATACAAGCCCACGACCCCACTGGGATGGTCGCCACGACAGTGTTGTCGGCCGTGCGGATGACCGACACATTGTTGCTTGCCCTGTTTGCGACATAAACGTACTCGCCGTTGGGCAGGGCAGCCAGACCAAAAGGATTCGCTCCGCCCGGTACGTTTGCTATGACCGAGTCTGGAAAGCCGGTCTGACTTCCGATGACGATTTCATGTCCGGGCGAG
>JAUWNN010000187.1 GCA_030612625.1 Caldifarciminota bacterium | reverse complement strand
GAGCGCAAAAGAGTAAGTGACCGGGTCCCGGAAACTGGGTTTTGCCCCATGGGTAACATCAGCAATCAATGCCAGCGCCCTGATGGTTTTCGGCCCGACCCCGGGTGTCAGCAGCAGCCCGCTGAAATTCTCGGGCGGATTCTCATAAGTGCTCAGCAGCACTTTGTTCAGATACCTTGGTGAGATGTCGGCCGGAAATATCGGATGGTGCTCTGGCAGTTGCAGGCTCCGGACCCGCCTGAGTTCTCTGATAACCGCGCTCGGCTTGTCATGCGCCAACTCGACAACTGCTGAGCGCGACGCGTCCGATTCCTGGGCCACCATGTTCAGAGGTTTGGTGGTGTGGTCGCAGGCGATTCCCTTGTGCGGCTCAACTACGAAATCATCCAACCCTTCGGAAAGCCAGTGATACCGCCTTGCCCAGCCGGTCTCAGTATTCATCCCCTGCTGGACAACGGCCCACCTGCCTTCTGTTGTCCCGAAGAAAACGTGATGATAAACCTGGAACCCGTCCTGGAGTCCGGCCGAATCCACCTTGGCGCTCATCCGACTTGCCTTGACCAGACTGTCGCCGTCCAGGCTGAACCGGTCTGAGAAACCCCGGATTTCCGCAGGCGTCCTGCGGGAAGCCGCTCCCTTTCCCCCGCACACATAAAGACCCAGACTCTTCTCATCACCCTTGACTCCCTCTTTCAGAGCGCCGCACACAGTCGTAGTGACGCCCGAAGAATGCCAGTCAAAACCAAGCACGCACCCGAAGCTCTGAAACCAGACCGGGTCGCTCACCCGCCTCAACAGTTCTTCAGCGCCGTACTCGGCAGCAACGATTTCCGTAATTGCCCGAGCAAGCTTCACCATCCGGCGAAAGAGCCAGCGCGGAGCAGAACCCCAGTGCAAGGGCAAATCGGCAAACCCGCTTCTCATAGGGCAATTCTAGGACGGTGTGCACATGCGTCAAGCAACGATTGACCGTCTGAAGGCTCAGGATATACTCGCCTCAATGGCGTCCGCCACGATGAAGCGCCGGCTCAAGGAAACCCTTGCAGGCTACCTTTACCTGCTTCCTGCCCTGGCAGTGCTCGCCGCGTTCCGCATCATTCCGATTATCCTGTCGGTCCGGATAAGCCTTTACGACTGGGGCATGGCCGGGGCCAGGGAATTCGTCGGCCTTGGCAACTACATTGCCGTGCTCCAGGACTCGGTGTTCTGGAAATCGCTTCTGAACACCGGCTGGTACATGGCGTTCTCGGTTCCTGTCCAGCTCTACCTCTCGCTCTTTATCGCCGTGCTCCTGAACCAGAAAATCAAAGGGCTGGGCGCATACCGCACCATCTACTACCTGCCCGTGGTAACTTCCATCGTCGCGGTATCAATCGTCTGGAAATGGATACTCCACCCTGACCGGGGTCTTCTGAACTACATCCTGTCCTGGGTCGGGGCCGATGGGCTCAGGTGGCTTCAGGACCCGCGCGGCCTGTTCCAGCTTCTGGTCGGGGACCGGCAGAACCTTCTACCCTATGCCCTGCGCGGCCCCTCAATCGCAATGTGCTCGCTCATCATCATGGGTATCTGGAAAGGCCTGGGATACAACATCGTCATCTTTCTTACCGGGCTCCAGAATATCCCTAAGACCTACTACGAAGCAGCCCGAATCGACGGAGCCGGACGGTACCGCATCTTTCGCAACATCACCTGGCCACTGATTTCACCCACCACTTACTATGTCCTGCTGATGAGTTTCATTGTCGCATTCGAGACCTTTGCCCAGGTCTGGATAATGACCGGGCCGCCGGCCGGCGGGCCGCTGTCAACTACCAAAGTTGTGATGTACTACTTCTACGAGAATTCATTTGAATTGTGGCGTCTGGGCTATGGCGCATCAATCGCCTTCTTTGCGTTTCTGATAATCCTCGGGCTCACCGTGCTCCAGCGGTTCGTGCTCGAAAAGAGAATCCACTATGGCTAAGCCTGTCTGTCATTGCGAGGCTGCCGCAGGCAGCCGTGGCAATCTCACCCGCCGGAAGACCGCCACGTCGGGCTCTCCGAGCCCTCCTCGCGGTGACGGTCTGGGGACCATCGGGCCGCGTCTCCTGCATTCTGGAATGACTCCTCGATAGCTATGCCTCACCCCCAGTTCCGCAAATTCCCTATCCACCTCCTCCTCATCGTCTGCGGCATCGGCATGGTCCTGCCTTTCTTCTGGATGGTAACCACCTCACTCAAGACACCGCTTGAGGCCCTGCGATTCCCGCCCACCTGGTTACCTTCGGCAGCTCAATTCGAGAACTTCGTCGAAGTATTCCGCCAGATTCCACTCTGGCGTTATATGGGCAACACCGTTCTTATCACATTTGCCAGCCTGATGGGTGTGCTTCTCACCGGTGTGCTTGCCGCCTATGCATTCGCCCGGTTCAAGTTCCCGGGCCGGGAAATCACGTTCATGCTGTTCCTGGCATTGATGATGATACCCATGCCGGTCTATCTGGTTCCATCCTACATGATTCTCTTCAAGCTGGGCTGGATTGACACCTATCTCGCGATGATTGTGCCCTGGACCGTGAACATCTTCGGCATATTCCTCTTAAGGCAGCACTTCCGCCAGTTACCCGAAGACCTGTTTGAAGCGGCCAAACTTGACGGCTGTTCCCGCTTTGCCGCACTCTTCAGAATCGTTCTGCCCCTGTCCAAGCCTACCCTGGTTACCATCACGGTCTTCAACGTCATCGGGTCCTGGAACTCATTCTTCTGGCCTTTGATTGTGACCCACAGCGACCGAATAAGGCCACTCCAGGTTGGGCTCGCTTACTTCTCAAGAGAGCAGAGCACCAATTACACTCTGCTCATGGCTGCCACTACAATAGCCATAATTCCCCTGATAGTCCTTTTCTTCGTGGCCCAGAAACACATCATCCAGTCCCAGGCCCGAGCCGGGCTGAAAGAGTAGCGCGGGAATAAGGTCAGAATGATTCTTACCACAAAGGCACAAAGTAATGGAAGTTCAAAGTCCAAAGCCCAAATGACTAATCAATGTCGAAGCCCAAAACCCCAATGACAGACCAATGATTGCGGTACGTCTGCCTTTAGTCATTAGGATTTTGGATTTGATTGGAACTTTGGACTTGGGCATTTGGATTTGACCATTATCCATCGGTGTTTATCTGTGGTTCAACTCTTCGTGTCTTCGCGCCTTTGTGCTTAGTCTTCTTCTTGGCGAGCTTGGCGTTCTGGGCGGTTAATCTAATTCCGAATGTCGAGGGACGAATGTCGAATGAAAGGCAGCGGAAGATTGCCACGGCTGCTTCGCAGCCTCGCAATGACGGAAAGGGAAGTCATTGCGGCTACGTACCTCCATGTCATTGCGAGGGCAAAGCCCGAAGCAATCTTCTGCCATTTTGCATTTTGCACTTTGGCTTTTGCCTTTTGACTTCTCCTCGTCTGTATTTATTTGTGGTTCATTCCCTCTATTCCGGTCAGCAGAAACCGTTTGACAACCCCGAGCCACCGGTCTACCATAGTTTCAGCATATCAACCCGGAGGTCTTATGAAATCAATCGTGGTAGTCTCACTGGTTCTCGTGGCCTTTGCCTTTGCCGACCCACCCTGGACCGACAACGTGCTTGCTGCTGATGTTGGCGACACCATCAATGAAGGCGAATCCTGCATGGCAATGGATGGCGACTACATCTACTGCATCTGCAATGTCAACGAGCGGAATCGCATCGCGGTCATTCCCTATGGACGGTCAACAGACGGCGGCCAGACCTGGACCACAACCTGGTGGAAGGACATGACCGTGGGCATAAGGTGGCACACCGACCCGGTCCTGCTCTGCGACGACACCGGGTATGTCCACATGTTCATCCAGTACTCAAGCACTATTATCCGCCACTACCTTTCCACTGACCACGGCCTGACCTGGTGCGACTCGACCGATGTCAGCGACCGGTCATCCGTTGACAAACCCTGGGCCTGCTATCACGGCAACAACATCTACATCTGCTGGCAGGCATTTGCCGGTTCATACTCAGGCATCGCATTCGCCAAATCTACCGACTGCGGCCGCTCCTGGACACGCTCGACCATCGACCCGTACCGCACCGGTATCACCGGCATCTGCACGAGCCCGTCAGGAGACATATATGTCATGAACCGGTATTGGAGCGGAGGTTCAATCTATATCATCAAATCCACAGATGAAGGAAACACCTGGACAACCCCGCTGCTGATCGAGACCGGCTGTCAGTACACTGATGGCTATGGGGACCGGTGTCCCCTGCCCTGCATCGCCGCACCCACCGACTCGCACATCTTCGTAACCTGGGTCGACGACCGGTACGGCAACTGGGACATCCTGTACAAGCGCTCCACCGATGCGGGCGCAACCTGGACCTCAACTGCAATCCTCAACGACTCTGTTACCGGTGGCCAGTGCAAAGGCTGGGTCTCGTGTGACCCGTTCGGCGGCCTGCACATCATCTGGTATCACACCCCTTCCTGGCCGACGTCACAGTATAGTTGGTGGTCAATCCGGTATCAGTACTCTAACGACTACGGCGCGACAATCAGGCCCAGCATCCGGCTCAGTGACACCACATTCCGCAGCCCGGTTACTTTCATGGGTGAATACCATGTCATCCTTGCCGACTCGGAAAAGGTCCGCTGCATCTGGACCGATGGCCGTGAAACAGACCTTGACCTCTGGTTCGCCGAAGCCGACCTGAGCGCCATTGGCGTGGAAGAGAATCCGTTTCGCACCGTCAGGGTAGCAACCGTATGGCTCAATGTTCCAACTGTAATCCGGGGCCGAACCGTGCCGGTCGAATTCGGCCTGCGCAAAGGCTCACTGGTCCGGGTTAAGGTTTTCGATGCCCTCGGGCGAAATCTGAAATCAGCAAACCTGGGATATCGAGAACCCGGACTTCACCGCATCCAGGTTTCGGACCTGCCTGCGGGCCAGACTCTGTTCGTGAAGCTGGAAGCAGGCGAAACCGTGACCCGCAAGTGCACGGTGTTGCGCTAGACTAAACAAGGGTGACACCCTTGCGCTGCGCAGGGTGTCACCCTGCCATTTGGAACCGCCGTCAAGACGCGGCGGTACTAGACCAGCAAATTCTCCAGCCGCATTATTGACCAGACCGGGGCTCCGCCGTTGCAGTTCCGGTCCACCAGACCAACCGGAGGCTCCGGAGCCGGCAGGTTCTTATAAGGAATCGGCGGGATGTCTGTTAAAGGCAGCTTCATCTCCTCCACCTGTGCACCCTGGATAAAACCGATTACCTTGCTCATCCGGTCCCGCACCACGCGATTCACATAGAACCCGCGGTGCTGACCGTGCAGGTCATAGACTGTCTTGCCGACCAGGAAGCCCCTCGGCTTTCCCTGAAAATCATAAAACACAGCACCGCACAAGCGATATATGGCCCTGCCGTCGCGGTTGTAAAGAGCTACTTCATCCATTTCTTCTTCCTCCCGGGTCATACAGATTTTCTCTTTATCGAAGTCCACCCGGAACAATACCATTACTACCCATTTCTGCTGGGGAATGGCTACAGGATGCAACCACCTAATTATCTCTGAAATTCCCGCCCTGTCAACACCTTTCTACCTCCGGGCACATCGCCAGGTGAATAAGAGAAATCCAAATGACTAAATCCAAATGCCAATTCAAATCCAAATGACTCAATGCCTAAAGGCAGACGACTTTACCCCTAGCCTGTCATTGGGATTTTGGGCTTTGACATTGATTGGACATTGGGGCTTTGAGCTTCTGCCTCGTGCCCTTCGTGCCTTTGTGGTGAACTCAGCTTTCCGCTGACCGCAGACCGCTGTCCGCACCCGACTTTGGACTGCGGGCTCGCGCAAGCGGTGGCGCAGCCACGCAGAGCTCCCGCTTTCAGAGCCGGAAGCGCGCTTCCGGCAGGACAAAGCGGCAGCACGCTACCGCACTCCAAATCAGCCGGAGTCTGCCATTTTGCACTTTGCACTTTGCAATCTGCAATTTGACTTCTGCCTTCTCATGTCTTCGTGCCTTTGTCTTCAATCTTCCTCTTGGCGTTCTTGGCGAGCTTGGCGGTTAATCTCTCTGTGTT
>JAUWNN010000297.1 GCA_030612625.1 Caldifarciminota bacterium | reverse complement strand
GTCGCGGCAGAGAACGAGCCAGAGACCGTGACAAAGAGCCGAGCAAAGAACCAGCGAGAGGCCCAGGCAGAGAACGGTGGAAAGGCCGGGCCAGAGGCTCTAGGGGACGGGGGAGGGGGCAGGCGTGCTTTTGAACTAACTCTATCAGATTCAGCCGGTTATGTTGATTACTTCAATCGACAACTTTGTAGACTATGGTTGAGAGGAAGCCAGATATGAAAAGGCAGAAGGACACCTTTGTTTTCCCGGCTGAGTTGGGCCAGCGGCTGTGCGAACTGAGACTAAAGACCGACAGGTAACAGCCCGAAACAGGCGGGAGGTGGTTTGCCGCCTCCCGCTTTTGTCGGCCCCAGAACCGAAATACAGCCACGAAGACACGAAACGGCTGAACCGCAGATTACGCAGATTGCACAGATAGGGTCCGGAAAGGAATCTGCATTCATCGGTATTCATCTGCGGTTACTTCTGTTTCGTGGGTTTCTTTCTTTCGTGGCCAATCCTATATCGGTTTTCGGGGTTGGGTTCTGGTTTGACTTGTGTTGGATTTTGACTATGCTGGCGGCCTGATATGCGCTTGGGCGCAGAGCGACTGTAAAGCATGAAAACGAAAGGAAGAACGATGCGTAGACTGCTTCTACTGACAGCGCTGGGAATGGCGGCATTCCTGGCACTCGGTGCCACGTGTGACATGGGCAATAAGAATCCGGACACTCCGGTAATCACGGCCTCAGCTACTGAGGTCGACGCGGGTGCAACTGTGGATCTGTCCGTTACCTGCACCGACCCGGACGGCGACGCGCTGACGTTCGCCTGGTGTGCGGATGGCGGCACTTTCGACCAGACCAGCGGGACCGCGGTCGTGTGGACCGCACCTAGTGTGACCGTAACCGATACTTTCACCATCACGGTCACTGCTGACGACGGTAACCAGGGTCTTTCCCTGGCGACGGTTCAGATTATCGTCAACCCGGGCTCGTCCGGCGGCTTCGCGGTAGTCATCGGCGACAGCACCCGCAATAACTGGCTGCCGTTCAACGGCGGTCCGGCCGACTCGTGCCGCGTACAGCACCTCTACTACGCAAGCGACGTCAATCACTCCGGCCTCATCAATACCCTCTCGCTCATGCCTTCCCTGATGTCACAGGGCACATTCAACAACCTCGAGATTTACATCTGCCCCACAACCAAGGACACGCTTGAGGCGACTTTCGCGAACAACTACACCGGCAACACACCGACGCTGGTGTACAGCACGGCGTCTCAGGTGTACGGTCGTCCGAGTGAGAGAAACTACTGGCACGACTTCACGCTCGACACGAAGTACGACTACACGGGCGGCAACTTCCTCGTCGAGTTCCGCTGGGCCGGTGATGACGGCCACTCGGTCTCATCGTATGCCTTCGCAACCGACGGTGTCTACCGCGAGGTTGGACAGCACAAACCCGGCAACCCGGTTGGTCTGACTCACATGCTGGCCATGTACATGAAAGTGACGTTCGACGAGTAACGGTTCCTACTACGTTGAGATAAGGCGGGGAGTGTTTGCTCCCCGCTTTTTGTCGTTGAGCACTGGGCGGCGCTTGAGGGATGACGAATAGAGAATGCCGAAGGCTGGCAATCAGGCTGTTGGCTGTTGGTGGGGGGCAGGTGTCCCGGCGAGCTGGCCGCAGGCCGCAAGGATGTTTGAGCCGCGACTTTTGCGGATGGTGACGGCAGGGAGCAGGGGGTAGAGTGATTCGGCGAACCGTTCGACATCGGCCATTGACGGCGGCCGGAATTCGGTTCCGGGAAAAGAGTTGAATGGAATCAGGTTGACTTTGCAGGGAATTCCTTTGAGCAGTTTGGCAAGCTGGTGGATGTCTTTTCTTCTGTTGTTGGTGCCGTCAATCAGGACGTATTCGAAAGTGACCCGTTTGTTCTTGATTTCGGTGAATTCGCGCACCGAGGCCATGAGCTCTTCGAGTGGATGCTCGCGGTTGATCGGCATGAGGCGGTCGCGGGTCTGGTCGTCTGAGGCGTTGAGTGAGACTGCAAGTTTGGACTGGAGCGGAAATCGGGCGTATTTGCGGATGGCGTCAGGAATACCGACCGTGGAGACAGTGATGCGGCGGGCACCGATGTTGATGCCGAAGTCAGAGTTGATTTGGCGGATTGCCTCAGTTGTGGCGTCGTAGTTCAGGAACGGTTCGCCCATTCCCATGAATACGACATTGGTGAGCCGCGCACCCGGCAGGTTCTGTACTGCAAGAACCTGGCCCGCGATTTCGTGCCATTTGAGGTCGCGCCTGAAACCCATCTGCGCGGTGTAGCAGATTTTGCACCCGAGCTTGCAGCCTACCTGAGTGGAGACGCAGACCGTGCGCCGGTTCCGGTCCGGGATGAGGACCGATTCGATAACTGCGTTGTCTTCGAGCTTGAAGGTGAACTTGACGGTTCTGTCTTTGTCCTTTGCGACCTTGTCAGGCAGCAGTTCGTTGATGCAATACTGCTCGGCCAGGAGCGCGCGCATTTCTTTGCTGAGATTGGTCATATCGCCGATGTCAGTGATGCCCTTTTGCCAGAGCCAGGAGTAGAGTTGTTTTGCCCGGTAGGTTTTCCAGTCGAGGTTCAGGCACAGCTCTTCAAGCTGCGCCAGGGTGAAGGATTTGAGGTCAGTCATGAAGTCAAGATACAGAATCTAGACACAAAGGCACGAAGAACACGAAGAAGACAGAGTGAAAACCACAGATAAACACAGATGGCAGAAGGCGGAAGTCAAAAGCCAAAGTGCAAAAGCCAAAACCGCAGACCCCTCTGTCATTGCGAGGGAGCGAAGCGACTGCGGCAATCT
>JAUWNN010000246.1 GCA_030612625.1 Caldifarciminota bacterium | reverse complement strand
AAACTCTGACCGTCGTTTGCTCGCACGGGTGAGTTCGGTCATCGTCTTGCCGGTGAGTTCATGGATTTCAAGTGCGCGCATCACCCGCTGCCGGTCATGAGGATGGAGCTGCAAAGCCCTTTCCGGGTCGATTTCCTTGAGCCGGCCATATAGCGCGGCACTGGAATGGGATTCAAGTCGCTTGCGCAGGTTCTTGTCCGGCTTAGGGGCTTCGAAAAACGGCTCGAATACCGCCCGGATATAGAGCCCTGAACCTCCCACCATTATGAACCGTTTCTGTTCTGCGGTAAGTCTCCGCATTACTGCGATGGCGTCACGCGCATAGTCAGCCGCAGAATAGACACGGTCCGGCTCAACCATATCAATCATATGGAATTTCACTTCGGAGCGGAGCTTGCGGCTTGGCTTATCGGTCCCGATGTCAAGCCAGGCATAGACCTGACGCGAATCAGCCGATATCAGTTCAAGCTCGAACCGCTGGGCTAAAACCGCGGCCACTTCGGTCTTGCCGACGCCGGTCGGTCCGGTCAGAACGAAAACCTTCATGTTCTGCCGAATTTCCGGTTCAGTTCCTCAAGGGTTATCTTGATTATCGCGGGCCGGCCGTGTGGACAGAAATGCGGTTCCTGGCAAGCAAACAGCCGGTTAATCAGCGATTCCATTTCAGGTTGGGAAAGCCACTGCCCGGCTTTGATTGCGCCTTTGCACGCCACCAGCTTTGCCAGTTCGATTTCCGGCACAGCCCTGCCCGAACTGACCGAAGCCAGTTCAGCGAAGAACTCTCTGATTTCGGCCTTGCCCATATAGGAACCGGCCGGCACTGTTTCCACGACCACGGTTCGGCCGCTGAAGACTTTGGTCTCGATTCCCATCTGTGCCAGGCGTTTGCCGATTCGCTCATAGGCTGCAAACTGGTCCGGGCTCAGCTCTACGGTCACCGGGAATAGAAGTCCTTGCGAAGAAACCTG
The DNA here is from genome assembly GCA_030612625.1 of Caldifarciminota bacterium. Classification (GTDB taxonomy): domain Bacteria; phylum Hydrothermota; class Tepidihabitantia; order Tepidihabitantales; family Tepidihabitantaceae; genus UBA3079. The sequence goes on along the minus strand of JAUWNN010000246.1, from coordinate 3,454 downwards.
CTTGCGCCTGCTGGTGACTTCCTCAAATAGAATCCGCTCATGGGCCGCGTGCTGGTCCACTATCACGTAACCGGAAGTAACCTGGGCCAGAATGTAGCTGTTATGCACCTGCCAGAATCCCTGCACGCCTGCGCCCTCACCGGTCTCCAGGCCGTGCTGGTACAGGAATTCATCCACACCGGTCTGCTCGCTGCGTCGGATTCCGAGCGCCTTGCGCACAGCTTCGGAAATGAAATCGAACAGAAACCGCTCGTCCGCAAACCTGACTTCTTGTTTGGTCGGATGGATATTCACGTCAAGCCTTGATGGGTTGGTCTCAATGAAGAGAAGGAAATTAGGGGTTCTATCTCCAAGCACCGGACCATAGCCGTCGTAGACCGCTCTCACCACGACCCGACTGCGCACCGGCCTGTGGTTGAAATAGACCGCCTGGACGTCATAGAACCGTCTTGCCTGGGTCGGTTCGGCCAGAAATCCCGAGACCGAAAGCAGCGGATTGTCAACTTTCAATTCAATGAAGCTCTCGACGGTCTGTCGGTCATAAAGTTCTTTGAGTCGCTCCTTCAACTGTTTGCACCCGGGCAGCCGCAACAGAATCCTGCCACCCGAAACCAGCTCGAACCCGGTTTCAGGATACGCGGCCGCATAGTTCTTCACGGTTTCTGCCACCAGCTTCAGTTCATAGTTATCCGACTTCAGAAAGCTTCTTCTGGGCATCAGGTTGAAAAACAGGGTGCGCGCAGTAACCGTAGTTCCGAGCGGGTGAGCGGTCTCCCCTATTTCCCTGATGTCCCCACCCTCAACTTCAAGTCTGGTTCCAGGCCCGGCGTCGTCCGTATTGGTCTCAATAGTCAGCCTTGAAACTGCAGCAATAGCAGCAAGCGCCTCACCCCGGAAGCCGAAGCTGGAGATTCCTTTCAGGTCATCAATCGCTTCCAGCTTGCTTGTGGCGTGCCGGGCAACTGCGAGCCGCACATCCTCACGCGTCATCCCGATTCCATTGTCACTCACCTTGATAAGATTCTTGCCCCCGGTTTTCACTTCAACCTTAATCTCAGTTGCCCCTGCATCAAGCGAGTTTTCAACAAGTTCCTTGACCGCGGCCGCCGGACGGGTAATCACTTCGCCCGCAGCGATTCTGCGCACCGTATCTTCGGACAGAAGCTTTACCGGTCTTCTCTTCGTGGTCTGCTGGTTCATTGGTGGTACTGGCTCAGGTCTATCTTCTTACCGTCCGAGGCCGCGACTATGTTCACCCCGGTCCTTTCGCTCATCTCCCGGGCAACCTGCCATGGTTTGGCTTTTATCATCGTCATTCCGAAATGGGTGAGGACCGCCAGTTTCGGTCGCATCTTGCGGGCCAGTTCCTCGGCTTCAGGCGCGTGGAGGTGGTCAAGCTGGGATACTTTGTAGCGCACGACATTCATGATTACGACATCGGCCTGGTAATACTCTGCCAGTTCCGGGAAATAGGCGGTGTCGGCGATGTATGAAATGGTCAAACCCGACACTTCAAACCTGAACCCGTAAACCTCTCCCCTATGCCGGTGACGTATCGGACAGGAAAACCTGACCTTTCCCAATTCATAGCTTGCTTTCTCCTTCAAGGTCACAATATCTTCAAGAAAAGGCCGCAGGTAGTGCAGAACAACAGGGTCTTCGCCTTCAAGCGCATCAGACGGTGCAAAAAGCCGGCCGCGCGGTTGGGTCCCTCCCATGGTCATCGCCTCAATCATGTTGTTTATGTCTCCGCAATGGTCCAGGTGCCGGTGGGAGACCAGAATCCCTTGAAGCTTGGCCGGGTCCAGCCTGTGACGGCTTGCTGTCATCCGCACAAGCGCGCCCGGGCCAGGGTCAACCAGGAACTGGGTTCCTTCAAGACAGAACCAGATACCGCCTGAAGCCCGAATCTGCTTTGCCACTACAATCCGGGCTCCGCCGCATCCAAGGAACACAAGCCGGTCGTTTTGTTCTGCCTGTTTCGCTGGCTCAGTCATGATTCAGAAGCATACCAGCCAGCCAAAACGTGTCAACAAACCGTGCAGGCTCCAGGAACCGGAATAGAAACACAAAGACACTAAGAGTACCAAGTAGAGGAACCGGAGAAGTCAGAATTCAGAAGTCAGAGACCAGAATGCAGAAAGCCGGGCCGGACTTCTGACTTCTGGTATCTGCATTCTGACTTCTGCACTGTCCTGTCTTGCCTGGTGTCTTTGTGTTGAGATTCCTATATCGGTTTTCGGACCTGACATTGACCCTGATTCTGCTGCCCATATACTCAACCTGTGGAACTGAACCTGGCATATGCAGATACTACCCAGAAAGGCGTAGTCCCGGACAGGAATCTGCTCGGTGTTCTGCGGCCCAACGATGTGAAGCCGTTCCAGGATATCAGAGCCGAGCTTGCGAAGGCGGCTGATGCCGCGGCCGAATTTCTTCAAGACCGCGGTCGGGTTCTGGTTCTGGTCAACGACTACACCCGGCCAACCCCGAGTAGTGTTGTCCTTGAAGCGCTCGAGGATGTCCTCAAGGACAAGGATATGAAGTATATGGTCTGCCTTGGCACCCACCGGGAACCGACCGAGGAAGAATTCCATTACATATTCGGCTCGGGCTTCTACGGCCGGCACCGGGCACAAATCATCATCCACGACTGCCGCGACAAATCCAGGCTGTTCTTTCAGGGCAAGACAAGTTTTGGTACTGATGTCTGGTTCAATAGAAGACTGCTCTGGGCCGAGCGCATCGTCGCCATCAATTCAATTGAGCCGCATTACTTCGCAGGTTACACAGGTGGGCGCAAAGGGTTCCTGCCCGGTGTTGCAGGGCTTGAAACCATCGTCCAGAACCACAATAACGACAGTGTCACAAGCCCGGATTCGGCCGCGCTCAGACTTGACAACAACTCAATCCACAAGGATATGACCGAAGCGGCAAAGATGGTGACGAACCCGGTGTTCTCAATCCAGGTTGTCCTGGACCGGTTCCACAAACCGGTTTCGGTTCATTACGGCAACCTGTTCAAGTCCTTTGAAACCGCGACCCGGGACGCTTGCCGAATCTACGGGGTGCCGGTTGAAGAAAAGGCGGACATCGTTCTAAGCGTACTCAGACCGCCGTGTGACATTAGTTTCTATCACTGCCAGCGCGCCCAGGAGTTCGGCCGGCTCGCCTTGAAGCCGGCCGGTGTGCAGATAACCGTCTCGGCCTGCCGCAAAGGGGTCGGTGATGACGGCTTCATTCGGACATTCAGGAACTGCAAGAAACCTTCTGAAGTCCTGGAGTTTCCAATGGAAGACCGCGGACTGGGCTGGCACAAGTCGGCCCGACTGGCCCGGATACTGGAAACTGCTGAGCTGTATACTGTGATGGGTGTTGACGATGAACCGGTCAGACAGGCATTCATGCATCCGTTCCATTCAATTCAGGATGCGTTTAATGCGGCAATCGAACG
>JAUWNN010000127.1 GCA_030612625.1 Caldifarciminota bacterium | reverse complement strand
ACACCTTGGTTTTCTCCAACTGGATAGCCCAGCCGGTCGGCATCCATCCGGTTGTCGCCAACACCTATCTTGATGGTGACGAGAACCCGGACAATGACACTGCATTCGGCTCAGTAACAGTCATCCGTCACATTGACGCCGCGGCAATCAGCATCATCGCACCAACCGGCACAGTGGACTCAGGTACAGTCATAACACCCCAGGCAAGAGTGGCCAACTACGGCACCAGCTCAGCCCTGATCCCGGTCAGGATGTCGATAGGAACCGGCTATACCGACACGGCAAACGTCAATGTGGCACCCGGCGAAACCACCCTCATCACATTCGAGGACTGGACAGCATCACCAGTAGGAATGCTGGTTGTCCGCTGTTCCACAATGCTTGAGGGCGACGAGAACAATGAGAACGATATCATCTCCGGCACCGTCATTGTCCGGCTGATTATCGATGCCTCACCCGTAGAAATCATCGCGCCGACCGGAATCGTTGATTCGGGCACCGTAGTCACACCGATTGTCGCTGTCTCCAATCTCGGGTCACGGACCGAAACAGTACCGGTCCGGCTCACCATCGGCGCAACCTATAACGATACAACTGAAATGGTGCTTGCGCCTGGCCAGACCGACACGTTCCATTTCAGTGCCTGGACCGCCTCACCCGTTGGGACTTTCCCGATGCGCTGCTCAACAATGCTTACCGATGACCAGCACCCGGAAAACGATACCCTTTCCAGTTCGGTCATAGTGACCAGACGAATCGATGCGGCCGCAATCAGCATCATCGCGCCAACCGGAACCATCGACTCAGGTACGGTCGTCATACCACGGGCAAGAATAGCCAATTACGGAACCAGTCCGGCTCTTATCCCTGTGCAGCTATCCATCGGTTCCGGATACACAGATACCACCAGCGTGAATGTTGCGCCCGGCGAAACCACAACCGTCTTTTTCCTGGGCTGGACAGCTTCGCCCTTGGGCACTTTTCAGGTCTGCTGCTCCACAATGATTGACGGCGACGAGCATCCTGAAAACGACACCATCTCAGCCACCGTTGACGTCGTCCTTAGAATAGATGCAGAACTCACCATGATTCTTGCGCCAACCGGCACGGTAGACTCAGGCACAGTGGTCACTCCGTCCGCCATTGTCACCAACAACGGGACCAGGACTGAGTCAATCCCGGTCCGCATGGCAATCGGCTTGGGTTACGAGGAACTGAGCTCGATAACCCTGGCACCGCATGAAGCCAACACCTTGACTTTTCCTGACTGGACCGCCCAGCCAATTGGCATCCATCCGGTTGTCGCCAACACCTATCTTGCTGGCGACGAACATCCCGAGAACGACACCGCAACAAGCTCGGTCACTGTGCAGCAGTTAGTTGACGCTGCACCTCTGGCAATCATCAGGCCGGCTGGTACGGTCGATTCCGGAACTGTGGTCGTCCCCCTGGTCCGGGTCATCAACTACTCCTCGAGTCGCCAGACCGTGCCGGTCCTGCTTACCATTGACGACGGGTATCTTGGTATCGCGCTTATAACGCTCGACCCGGGACAGAGCGACACCGTCTCCTTTGTGCAGTGGACTGCGACCATTCCAGGCACGAATACCATCCGCTGCACAACTGCGCTCGAAGGAGACCGGTATCCGGAAAACGACACTCTGAGCTCCCTGGTCGTTGTCCGGCGGGTGATTGATGCGGCAGTTACCACAATCATCTCACCGGCCGGAATGGTTGACTCCGGCACAGTCGTAACCCCGAGTGCGATTGTTACCAATCTGGGAACCGGAGTCCGGACGGTCCCGGTCACTATGTGGATTGGTAACAGCTATCAGGATACCACAACAACCGTTCTCGCTGGTGGCGAGTCAGACACAGTCTCCTTTGTCGACTGGATTGCTTCACCGCCAGGCTGGCAAACGGTTCGCTGCTCCACAAGGCTTGAGCTCGATGAGAACCCGGACAACGACCGGATGATTGACTCGGTCCTGGTAAACGTGCGCATCGATGCGGCTGCGATTGAAATAACAGCGCCGACCGGCACTATTGACTCAGGCATGGTTGTCATACCGCGGGCAAGAATAGCCAATTACGGAACCAGTCCGGCTCTTGTCCCTGTGCAGTTGTCAATCGGTTCCGGATACACAGATACCACCAGCGTGAATGTTGCGCCCGGTGAAACCACAACCGTCTTTTTCCTGGGCTGGACAGCTTCGCCTTTGGGTATGTTCCAGGTGCGCTGCTCAACGATGATTGCCGGTGATGAGAACCCTGAAAATGACACCACGGCTTCTCTGGTAACAGTGGTTGCCTACATAGATGCCGGTGTTACCGCAATCCTTGCACCGGTCGGCCCGGTAGACTCGGGCGCGGTCGTCACTCCGACAGCCCGAATCATCAACAACTCAGCAAGTCCCAAACTCATTCCGATAAGGCTGGACATTGGTGACTTCTATTCGGATACACGGCTGAAACTGATGCCATCGGGTGAACAGGATACTGTCCAGTTCACCGAATGGAATGCAACCCAGCTCGGAACCCATATCGTCCGCTGCACGACCGCCCTGGCTGGAGACGAGCATCCGGAAAACGACACCCTGACCGGGCTCACTACGGTCAGAGTCTGGGTTGATGCCGAGGTGACCGAACTCCTCGCGCCGGTCGGAATTGCTGATTCCGGCTCGGTCATCGAACCCCGGGCAGTAGTCAGAAACAACAGCACGCTGACTCAATCAATCCCGGTCCATATGCTTGTCGGCACTGGATATCACGAGTCTACCGCTGTTGTCCTTGGGCCCGATTCAAGCCAGGTCGTGGCATTCCCTGCCTGGACCGCTCGTGCCATCGGAACCTTTGCGGTCTGCTGCTCGGTCAGCCTGGCCCGAGACCTGGAACCGGCCAACGACACTCTGCGCAACTCGGTTATTGTCGTCACCAGGCACGATGTCGGCTGCTACCGGATTCTGACACCGACCGGCACGATTGACTCAGGCAGGGTGGTCGTCCCAAGAGCAATGGTTGCCAACTACGGTCTCGGCTCGGAGCTCATTCCGGTCCACATGACCATCGGGCCGGACTATGCCGATATGCAATCTGTGACCGTCAACCCGGGCGAGTCAACATTCGTCTCTTTCACATCCTGGACAGCCAGCCCGGTCGGAATGCTCGCAGTCAAATGCTCGACTCGGCTTGCCACCGACACCATTACCGGCAATGACCAGTCCTTGGACTCGGTGCTTGTCATAACTCATCCTGATGCCGCGGTCACCGACCTGTATGCTCCATCAGGCACAGTTGATTCGGGCACGGTCATTGTCCCCTACGCCCGAATCTGCAACTACGGGACATCTCCAATAACAGTTCCGGTCATCATGCGCATCGGTTCGGCCTACGAAGAAATCCGTCTCAAGAGGCTTGGCATCGGTGCCAAAGACACAGTTCTATTCCCGGAATGGACCGCCTCACCGCTCGGCACCCATGCTGTGACTTGCTCGACAGCGCTGGCCGGAGACGAAAACCCGGCCAATGACTTCAAGACCGATTCGGTTTCAGTAACCGTATTCCGTGACGCCGCGCTAATCGCACTCATCGCACCTGCCGGCAAAGTAGACTCGGGCGCAACCATTATTCCGAAGGCGGTAATAGCGAACTTCGGAACCTCACCCGCAAAAATACCGGCCCGATTCAGAATCGGCACTCATTACGAACAGACCGCTTACAAACTTCTGGGCCCAGGCGACTCAGACACACTCCTCTTCCCCCCTTGGACCGCCCTGCTCCCAGGACTTCATACTGTTCGCTGCTCCACTGAACTGGCTGAAGACTATCACAACGAAAACGACTTTCTCATTGGCGCGGTCACAGTAGATGTGAAGAACGACGCCGCCTGCCTTGAAATCCTGAGCCCCAAAGGCGTGCTTGACTCAGGCACTGTAGTAACCCCGGTTGTCCGCATCGCCAACTACTCCTCAAGTCCCAAGGAAATCCCTCTGTTCCTGCGAATCGGCTCTGACTATCTCCGGTCCCTGCGTGCTACCCTTGAACCCTCGACCACTAGAACCCTTACCTTCCCCCAATGGCAGGCCCATCCGCACGGCTATATCCCTGTGACCTGCTCGACCGCCCTGTTCATGGACCAATATCCAAAGAACAACGCGGTCCACGAACAAGTCTATGTTCTTCACCAGCTTGACGCTGCTGTAAAAGAGATTCTGGTCCCGTTCGGCTCGGTTGACTCCGGCCACCAGGTGACCCCGAAAGCCTGGGTAACCAACTACGGCGCCGGTCCGATTTCAGTCCCGGTGCGAATGACCATCGGCGACTTCTACTCCTCAACCCGCACCAAGCTCGTGCCTGCGGGTCAATCCGACACAGTCCACTTCGAAACCTGGCTGGCTATTCAGATTGGCTCCCATCCGGTCCGATGCTCAACCCGCCTTGACATGGACCAGAACCCGGCAAACGACTTCAAAGACGCCCGGGTGAATATCCAGTGGCGCGACGCCGCCTGCTTGACGGTCATTGCACCCTTCGGCACAGTCCCGGTCCAGGACACCGTTATTCCCCGCGCAAAAGTCCAAAACCTTGGCACCCGAACTCAACGCATCCCGGCAGTCTTCCGCATCGGCACTCTGTACGCTCAACTCGTCTACACCGACTCTCTTGCTCCGGGTGATTCAGCACAACTCCAATTCCCGCCCTGGGTCTGCGAACAAGGTGAGTTCACTGCCTCATGCTCCACTGCGCTCCACAACGACATGCTTCCAGACAACAACAAAAAGTCCACCCCCATATTCGGCGCAACCCGCTCCATCCTGCTTGAGCCCGACTCTGCAACCCTTGCCTCACCAGGCCAGACCGTCGACTACCTCCTCACCTGTCTGAACAACGGCGACGCCCCTGACACCATTGACATCATCGCGCGCAACACCCGAAGCGGCTGGGAAGTGCAGTTCTTCGATACCACCGGCAACAATCGGCTCGTAGACAACAACAACAACTCCATTCCTGACCTCGGTTCTATTTCTCCAGGTCAATCGGTTCCATTCATCTCCCGAATCACCGTGCCCGTTACCGAACTCGGCAACATAACGGATTCGACTGAAATCAGAGCCCGGTCCGGCTCCGACATTCGGGTCTGGGACAGCGCATCACTCCTCACAACTGTGAAACCGGTCCCCGACCTCCTCATCGAGCCTGACCAGGAAGGCCAGACTCCGCCCGGCCGAACCAAGACCTACCGCTTCACTATCACCAACCTCGGCAATATCCAAGACTACGCCGACCTCGCACTCTCCTCAATCAAAGCACGCTGGACTCACAAGCTGGCCGACGAACAGGGCAAACAGCTCGCTGACCGCAACAACAACGGCCGACCTGATGTCGGTCCCCTGACTCCGTTCGGAGGCACATACGCAATCTCTTTGCTCGTGACCCCGGACCAGCGCGCCCGACTTGGCCAACAAGACACCAGCCACGTAACCGCAATCTCCTTTGAAGACAACCAGGTCCGCGACCAAGTGATGGCCATCACCCGGGTAGCCGGCTCGGTTACCGGCCTGACTCTCGAGCCGGACCAGAACGCATCCATGTCTCTGGGAGACACTGCAACCTTCCAGTTCTGGGTACAAACAGCCGGCAACATCCATGAGATCGTCAACCTCAGAGCCCAGCCCCTAACCCCTGACCCCCGATCCCCGACCCCCTCCGCCTGGCGCACCGCCTTCTCGGATGCAACCGGACAAAGTCCACTACGCGATACTGACTTCGACGGCCAACCCGACCTCGGCCAGGTAGCGCCGGCTACGCGTACCTATTTCACGCTGCTGGTCATCCCGCCCGATGACAGCCAACTCGCGGGAAATCCCGATTCCCTGCTCGGCACCACTATTCAGCTCTTCGCATCCCTGTCCGGCAAACCCAGTCTGCAGGACAGCGCCATCCTGGTCCTCACCGCGGTTCCGAGGTTCGAAGTCCACAACTTCCCCAACCCGTTCCAAACCCGCACCCGGCTCATCTTCTCAACTCCGGAACGCGGCCGTGTCAGCCTTACAATTTACAATCGCCTGGGCGAATGCATCACGAGCCTTCTCCGCGATGAACAATGCCAACCCGGCATCCGCATCCTCGAATGGAACGCAACCAGTGAAAGCGGACGGCGCCTGGCACCCGGAATCTACACCTGCCTTTTGGAATTGAAGCCGGAACAAGGCCTGGGCCAGACCATGACGAAACAGATCATCATCGAGCCATGAAACGGGTCAAGCGCACGCATCATTCGCAACCCTTGAACCCTTGTCCCCGGGAACCGCGACTCCGGCTCGAACTGATGCGCCCATTCAGGAAACTCTTCAGGAGGAACAGAAAATGGCTATCCACCTGCTGCTATTCTCCGTCCTAGCAATCTTTGGCGCGGGAGACGTCGGCACAACTGCGTTCCCCCTGCTCAAAGTCCCGGTCGGTCCCCGGGCCTGCGCAATGGGAGCAACCTACACCGGTCTGGCCGACGACGTCAATTGCCTGTTCTGGAATCCTGCAGGTCTAGGCCGGCTCAGTTCCATCCAGATGAGTCTTTCCCACCAGGAGTGGTTTGCTGGAACCCGGGACGAAAACTTCGGCGTCTCCTTACCTCTGGGCCCGGGTTGTCTCGGACTGGGCGCAGTTTTCTCATCAACCGAGGGTATTGAAATCTGGGACCCGGAGAACAACCGGGGTGAAGAAGTATCTGTTCAAGGCGGTTATGCTGCCCTTGGCTACGGAATCAAGATTACCCGCAGGATCCACTGCGGCCTGGCATTCAAAGCACTCTACGACCAACTCATTGAGAACACAGGCATCGGCGCCTGCGCAGACATCGGGGCCATCTGCCAGCCGACCCGCGCACTGAGAATCGGCCTCAGCGCCAAGAACCTGGGGCCGGGAATGCGCTACGGCTCAGAAGACTATCCATTACCGATAACCGTCAGGCTCGGACTGAGCTACATCCATTCCCGATTCCGCGTGCTATTTGACGCCAACGCTCCGATAGACAACATCCCTGACTTCCACCTCGGCGGTGAATATCTGCTGAACAGATTTGTGACTCTGCGCACCGGCCTCCGGCTCGGACCACAAGACTGGCATTCTCTCGGTTTGCCTTCAATGCTTACCGCAGGATGCGGTATCCATTATGACCGGTTCACACTGGACTACGCTCTATTGCCCTATGGGCCGCTGGGGCTGACTCATCGCCTCGCATTACACATGGATTTCCGCGCCAGTCTGTTTGGTCGCGTCAGAATGCAGGTGCTCGAACTTAAAACCAATGACCCGCTGGAAGCCAAACTCACATTTGCCGGAACTCATCAGGGGATGTCCTACACCGACGACAACGGAACCTTCATACTTGAGGGAGTCGAACCGGGTTGGCTCAGAGTCACCGCCGAAGCTGACGGCTACAACCCGACGAACGATTCACTCCTTGTCGAAGCCCGAATTACGCACAACCTCAAGTTCATCATGCGCAAGGCCGGTTTCGGCTCTTTCTGGGGCGCGGTGTATGACGCAGCCACACGCAGAACTCTGGCCGCGCAGGTAGAGTACGATGGTCCAACCCAGGGAACCCTGGAAACCGACGCAACAGAAGGCAGCTTCATCCTTCGCAAGCTTCCATCCGGGAACTACGACGTTACAATCACTCCGCTTGACAGCAGCTTTCAGGAACAGACTACAGCAATCATAATCGAACCGGAGAAACTGACATCTCAGACATTCATGCTTGAATACGCATTCCGCAGAGCGATTACTGACTCTCTGCCTTCAGATAGCTCAGCAACCGAAGTCATCCCTGACAACTCAGAGACTGAAGCAGCGCCAGCCGAATCGCCTTCTGGAGACGAGCTTCCTTCTGAAAGCGAACCGCCTTCCAAAAAAGAAATAGAAGAACAAGACTGATACCCAGTCACTGAGTCCTTATGTTCGGTGTGATGTATACCGACTCGACCGCAAATAAATATTCTGGAATCATCAAATCATGCTTGACATCTGAAAAGAAAAACATAAGATGAGGATGTATCAACAAAGGAGGTCTGATGGTACGAAAGAAAAAGGCCGCGAAGAAAAAGGTGACCAAGAAAAAGAAGGTGACCAAGAAAACGAAAGTCGCCAAGAAAAAGAAAGTCGCCAAGAAGAAAAAGAAGAAGTAATCTTCCGGCGAACTTCTTGAGGGGGGCTTATGCCCCCCTGTTCTATTCGGATGCCCAACCTCGCCAATCCACCCCAGAACCGAAATAGAAACACAAAGACACAAAGTCACGAAGGTCGCAGACCAAGAACCACGCGGCTTTGTGACCTTCTCTTCGTCCGATGCTTGTTTCACCCAATGGGTGACGTCCTATTCCAGTCCGAGTCCTTTGCTTTGTACTACAAGGCTACAACATCGTCGTTTTCGCGAAGATGTTTTCCTCAGGTGTACATGCCTGCTGCTGAGTTTCGCATCAGTAGCGGTCCACTTCTGTCGCCGCGAG
>JAUWNN010000090.1 GCA_030612625.1 Caldifarciminota bacterium | reverse complement strand
TGCTACTGAAGATCGCGTATGCTGTGTGGCGAGACCGGAGCAATTACAATGAAGACCGTCACTTGGCTCAAATCATGCGCCACCGTATGAGGCTAACATCAAGCTCTGTTTGACATAGTGAGTCTTTGTGTTTAATCTTCCCTTGGCGGTTTTCCTTTTCTGCTGCTTGACAACTGATGCTTCCTGAATATCCTATAATGTAGTTTCCATGTCTAAAGTGAACCTGTTACTCATCTGCCTGCTTGTTCTCGGAACAGCCACGGCCGGCAGGGGTCAGCGGTCAGCGGAAAGCGGTCAGCGGTCAAAGGTATTGGTTTTCATTGCCCAGAAGATGTTTCGGGAACAGGCCCTGGAGCTGACCAGAAAACAGTTGTCGCACGCCGGCTATCGGGTAACAGTCGCTGCGGCCGAAACAACCATCGCGGTCAGTATGAACCAGACCGTAATCCGACCCGACATCGCACTTGCTGATGCCTGCGCCGACAGTTTCGCAGCCCTCGTGCTCATCGGCGGTTCCGGCATGACCCTTTTCTGGGACGACTCAGTCGTTCATGCCCGGTGCCGGGAATTCGCTGAAGCCGACCGGCTCCTGGGTTCAATCGGGCTCGCAAACGTGTGTCTGGCGCGTGCCGGCCTGCTTGAAGGACATAAAGCAACAATTTTCCCACACCGGGCCGCGGTTGAGCACCTTCTCGAAGGCGGTGCGTACTATGTTCCGAATCCGGTCGTGGTGGACCGCAACATCATCACGGCGGACCAGACCAGTCATGTGCGCGGCTTCGCCAAGGCAATTGTCACGCTGCTCGACCGGAGGTGAAAGATGCGTGCACTTCTCCAGCGGGTGCTTGAGGCCGGTGTTGCTGTCAACCGCGAAAAGACCACAGAAATCGGACCCGGGCTCCTGGTCCTTCTGGGTGTGGGCAAATCTGACAATGAACAAACCTGTCGGGCTCTGGCTTCCAAAGTGGCGCGGCTGCGCATATTCGACGACAAAGAAGGCAAAATGAATCTCTCCTTGCTCGACACCCATGGTTCGGCCCTGGTCGTTTCCCAGTTCACGCTCTACGCAGACACCCGCAAAGGGTTACGGCCGTCATTCACTGATGCCGGCGAGCCGGACCGGGCGAAAGAGCTTTACGAACGATTCGCTTCAGAGCTCGGCTACCTGGGTATACCGACCAGGACCGGCGTGTTCGGAGCCCGGATGCAGGTAAATCTGGTCAACAACGGTCCGGTGACTATAATACTGGAAGAATGAAGAACGACGAACGTCGAACGACCAGAGGAAACGTACTATCGGACGGCACAACTCGTACTTCGGCATTCGCAACTCGACATTCCCAAGATGATTAGGAGCATGACCGGTGTGGGCCGGGCCGAGGCGGTCCTTCTGCCGTGGAACAGCAGAATCGTGGTTGACATCCGCTCGGTCAATCACAAATATCTGGAAATGATGCCGCGCCTGCCCTTTGCGCTGGCCGGTCACGAGAGCGAAATCCGTGACATGGTCCGGCGCCGGGTCAGCCGCGGCTACCTTCAACTCCAAGTGACAATGGATGAAACCGCAGACGCACCAACCCTCGCTCTTGACAAGCGGCTTGTGCACGATTATCTGAAACTGACACGCGAACTCCAGACCAAGTACAAGCTGCCCGGCCAGGTGGACATCAATACCATCCTTGCCTATCCGGGCGTAGTCACGGCTGAGAAATCTGAGCGGAATCGGATTCGGCTCTGGCACCAGTGCAAGCGGGTAATTAGTCAGGCGCTCACCCGTCTCGTCAAAATGAAGCAGGCCGAAGGCGCCAACCTGGTGCGCGACCTGCGTAAGCGGGTCACCCGGATTCAGCGGGTGGTGCATCAGATTGAACAGCGGGTGCCGAAGAGGTTGCGCGAAAGGCGCAAGAACCTGCTCACCCAGCTCAAGGAACTGAAAGTCGAGGCTGACCCGAAACGCATCCTCGAAGAAGTTGCATTCATAACTGAAAAGGTGGATATCCACGAGGAGTGCGTTCGCCTGAAAAGCCACTGCAGCATGTTTCTCAAGGCGCTGCGAGTGGCTTCAACATCAGGCAAGAAGCTCGACTTCATCGCCCAGGAAATGCTGCGCGAAACCGACACCATTGCTGCCAAGGCGCGCGACATAGTCATTTCCCGTCGCGCCATTGAAATCAAGGGTGAAATCGAGAAGCTGAAAGAACAGGTGCGCAATGTCGAATAAGCACCAGCCGTTTCTTGTTGTCATCTCATCACCTTCAGGTGCCGGCAAAACATCAATCTGCCGTGAAGTAGTACGCCGTGACCGGAATCTGGCTTATTCAGTCTCTGCCACCACCCGGCCCCGGCGCAAAGACGAGAGGAATGGCCGGCACTATTTCTTCTATACCGAAAGGCAGTTCGGAAATCGCCTGGCCCGGAACGGCTTCCTGGAACACGCTCTGGTGTACGACCACTTCTATGGCACTCCAAGAACACGGGTGCTGAGCCTTTTCCGGAAAGGAAAAGACGCGGTTGCCGACCTTGATATCCAGGGGATGCGCTCCTGCAAAAAGGCTCTGCCCGGCACAGTCGCCATCTTCATCACCACCCCGAACCAGCAGGAGCTGGCGCGCCGCCTGCGCAAGCGTGGGACCAACTCAGCAGAAGCAATAAGCCGGCGCCAGTCCGAGCTCAAAGCCGAGCTTGCCGCAATGCCCGAATTCGACTATCTTGTAGTGAACGACCGGCTCAAGGATGCGGTCGAAAAGGTGCTCTCAATAGTCCGAGTTGAGAGGCTGCGCACCTCCAGACTGCGTCCGGCCGGCAGGTTATTAAAGGAGTATTAACTGTGAAGTACCTGTCAGTGGAAAACATCTGGAAGAGATACCCCAACAAGTACCAGGCTTTGAACGTCGCGTCATTGGAAGCCCGCCGTGTGATTGACGGTCTCCACAAAGGTGAAGTCCAGCTTACCCAGAACATCTATGAGTACGCGCTGGGAAGGCTGGTCCACGGCGAACTGACATATGAGAACCTGACTGAAGCCGAAATGGAGGCGCTTACCCGGGAAGGGTACGGCGAAACCGGTTACGACAGCCGGCTTGGAGTCTCTCCCAGGCGCTAGCCGGACAACGCTTCAGCAATCCATGGCCGGCGCTAGAGCAACCCGGGGGGCCGCAGGAGGAAAAACGCCTCCCAGGGTACTTCTGGGCGTAACCGGCGGCATAGCGGCGTATAAGGCTCTGGAACTGGTCCGGCTTTTCCGCAAGGCCGGCTGGGATGTGCAGGTCGTCATGACCAGGCACAGCCGCAAACTCGTTGGCCCGGAATCGTTCTCCGCGCTTTCCGGCCGACCGGTTGCCCATGAACTATTCCCAAGGACGCACGACGCCAGACACATGACGCGGGAAGCGTCTAGCATGGAGCGTGAAGCGTTAGGCGTGAAACACATTGACCTTGCCGCATGGGCTGACCTGGTGGTTGTAGCACCGGCAACCGCCAATATCCTGGGCAAGCTTGCTTCAGGCATAGCTGACGACCTGCTTTCAACTTTGCTTCTGGCCGTGCCTGCCGCGACCCTGGATTCAGGAAAAGTCATTCTGGTACCGGCAATGAATACGCACATGTGGCAACATCCGTCCGTGCAACAGAACGTCGGCCGGCTCATCGAAAATGGCTACACAATCGTCGGTCCGGAACACGGTGAACTCGCCTGCGGTGCGTACGGTGCGGGCAGGCTCGTTGACCCTCAGACAATCTTCCGTGCCTGCGAGTTCGCGCTTCAGGAAAAGGCCCGGATTCCGGACCTGGCCGGAAAGCGAGTGCTGGTGACCGCAGGCCGAACCGAAGAACCAATCGACCCGGTGCGGATAATCACCAACCGCTCGAGCGGCAGGACCGGAACGGCAATCGCCCAGGCATTTGCTGCAGCTCGCGCTTCGGTAACCCTCATCGCCGGCCCGGTTGCGGTCCCGCTCCCCCAGGGGATGGAACTGATTCGGGTCAGCACCACTGAGCAGATGCTCAAAGCAGTGCTCACTCATATCCACCGGGCTGACGTTCTGGTCATGTGTGCGGCGGTCGCTGACTTCCGGCCGGCCCGTCCGGCACGGGCAAAACACCATCAGAATTCGCTGGAGCTTGCACTCAAGCGCACGCCTGATATTCTTACAAATGTAAGCAGGATGTCACACCACGCCCTGGTTATCGGTTTCTCGCTCGACCCGTCTGTGACCCGGGCCCGCACCAAACTCCGAACTAAAAACCTGGACTTGGTCGTCGCGAACGACTACTCAACCCCTGGTGTGGAAACCATCAAAGCCACACTCATCGCACCCAAAGCCAAGCCGCGGTCCCTGCCTGAAATGCCCAAAGAAAGGTTTGCGTATCGGCTGGTAGCCGAGACCGCAAGGCTCCTGCGCTCCAGGAAGGAAGTTCCCAATGGCTGAGACTCCTGAATCGGCGCGAAGCGGGGAGCGCCATCCGATGGCGCAATCAACCATCAGAAAATTGCCGCAGGCGCTTGATGCCGAAGTCGCAGTCCTGGGTGCGATGCTGCTCAACCCGGAAACGGTTTCCAGAGTAATCCAGCAGCTTGGTCCCAATCCTGACCATTTCTATCTACAGTCCCATCGCAAGGTCTATCAGGCGATAATCAACCTGTTCGACAAGAACACCCCGACCGACACAGTCACGGTCACGGCCGAACTCAAACGGATGAAGGAACTGGACGCCCTAGGCGGAACGCCGTTTGTATCCGGTCTCCTGGACTCAATCCTGACCACGGCCCATTGTGAGGAACACGCCAAGCTGGTGCTGGAGAAATCAATCCAGCGTCAGCTCATTCAGACCGCCACTGAAATCGTCCAAGAGAGCTATGACGAAAGCCGCCGGTCCGAAGAACTGCTTGACGAAGCCGAACAGAAAATCTTCGACATCCGTCAGGCCGGAACCCGCAAAGGGTTTGCAAAAATCAAGCCCTTGTTGATGATCGAGATGGAACGGATTGAAAAAGCCCGGGCCGAAAAGAAACTCATTACCGGCATCGAGACCGGGTTCCACGACCTGGACGAAAAGACCTCAGGTCTTCAGGCAGGCGAGCTCTGCATCGTGGCCGGCCGGCCCTCAATGGGAAAGACTTCTCTGGCCCTTAATGTCGCGGTCAACGCCAGCGTGCACAGCAAAATCCCGGTGGCCATCTTCAGCCTTGAAATGTCCACCGAAACCCTGGTCCAGCGACTCATCTGTTCCGAGGCCGGCATCTCGATGAACAATCTCCGCCGCGGGATGCTTTCAAGCAAAGACCGGGCCCGGCTGACGACCGCGCTCGGCCCGCTGTCTGAAACCCGGCTCTTTATTGACGACACGCCTTCGCTCACCGCACTCGAAATCCGGGCCCGGGCCCGAAGGCTCAGTTCTGAAATGACCCTCGGCCTGATTATTGTTGACTACCTCCAGCTCATGGAAGCCCACGGAAACCGCCGCCGGGAACGCAACCGCCAGCAGGAAATTTCGGAGATTTCGCGCGGCCTCAAAGCGATGGCCAAAGAGCTCAATACACCGGTAATGGCCCTTTCTCAGCTTTCCCGGCTGCCGGAAAGAAGAGAAACCAAACGGCCACAACTCGCTGACCTGCGTGAGTCCGGGGCAATCGAACAGGACGCCGACCTTGTCATTCTCCTCTATCGGCCCGAATTCTATCACCCTGACGATGAAAGCCTCAAAGGCGAAGCCGAGGCTATCATCGCCAAGCAGCGCAACGGCCCTCTGGGCACGGTCAAACTCACATTCCTGGGCCGGTGCATGCGCTTTGAGAACCTGTTCCGGCCCGAAATCTCCGAGCCCGAAGGACAGGAAGACTACCTGCCCGAATGAAAGGGTTCAAGGGACCAAGGGTTCCCGAAAACCGATATAGGATTGGCCACGAAAGCACGAAATCCACGAAACAGAAGTAACCGCAGATGAATACCGATGAACGCAGATTCCTTCCCGGACCCTATCTGTGCAATCTGCGTAATCTGCGGTTCAGCCGTTTCCTGTCTTCGTGTCCCTTCGACTCCGCTCAGGGCAGGCTTCGTGGCTCTATTCCGGTTCTTGGGACCCCACTGCCATGAAAACCGCCTTCGTGTGCCAGAACTGCGGTTTTGAGACCGGCCGCTGGCTTGGCCGCTGTCCGAGTTGTGGTCAATGGAACACAATGGTGGAAGAGGAACGAGTAGTCAAGAAAACGGCCCGCAATCAGCGGGTGAGGGGGGTGCTCGGCCCGACCCGGCCGGTCAAGCTCACCGAAGTCAAGTCCCGGCAGAACCTGCGCCAGTCCACCGGAATCGGTGAGTTGGACCGGGTACTGGGCGGTGGGCTGGTCACCGGCTCGCTGGTTCTGGTCGGTGGTGAACCCGGTATCGGCAAATCAACTCTCACCCTCCAGGTGTGCGACCGGCTCGCACGCGCCGGCGCCAGGGTGTTGTACGTCAGCGGTGAGGAATCGGCCGAACAACTGAACCTTCGGGCCGAACGGCTCAAGATTGATAACGACAAAATCCACCTGCTTTGCGCGGTCGAGCTGGACGAAATCGTCGAGGGAGCAAACATAGTCGAGCCCAACCTGCTTGTTATCGACTCGGTTCAGAGCGTGTTCAGTGCCCGGCTTGCCAGCGCGCCGGGCAGCGTATCTCAGGTCCGGGAATGCACCGCTGAACTGCTGCGCCTGGCCAAAACGCGCGCCATCACCACCATATTGATCGGACACGTTACCAAGTATGGCGCTATCGCCGGGCCCAAAACCCTGGAGCACATGGTGGACACTGTGCTCTACTTCGAAGGCGAAAGATTTCAGCAGTACCGGATTGTCCGGGCAGTCAAGAACCGGTTCGGTTCCACCAATGAAATCGGGGTTTTCGAAATGGGCGACGCCGGGCTGGAGGAAGTTAACAACCCGTCCCAGTTCTTTCTTTCCGGCCGGCGTCCGGGTGTGTCCGGCTCCGCGGTTGCCGCCACGCTCGAAGGAACCCGGCCCCTGCTGTTGGAAATCCAAGCCCTGGCCGCACGTACGCCCTATGCTCTTCCCCAGCGGGTGGCAACCGGGTTTGATGGCCGAAGGCTCAGCATGCTTCTGTGCGTCCTCGAACGCCGGGCCGGAGTTCCTACTACAGGCCAGGACGTTTTCCTCAACATCGCCGGCGGCCTTAAGATTCAGGAACCGGCCGCAGACCTGGCTGTGCTCGCTGCACTTGCCTCATCGGTGCGCAACACACCCGTTTCTCCCGACTTCGTGCTTGTGGGCGAAGTTGGACTGGCCGGCGAGGTTCGGTCTGTTTCACGGATAGAAACCCGCATCAACGAAGCGGCACGGTTGGGCTTCGGCAAGGTAATTCTTCCCCGGCGCAACCTGACCAAGAAAATCAAGTCAGACGCCGGAATCGAACTTTCAGCAGTAGACACGGCCCGACAAGCGCTGGAAATGCTGGGGGTTTCATGAATTGGAGCACAGTGGTTCTGTGGCCAAAGCCGCAGGTGCCGAAGGCACCAAGTGCCATCCGATGGCACAATCGGGAATGGCGCTCCGCGCCAGGACAAAGAATGAACCACAGATAAACACAGATGGACACTGACTAAAACCAAATGCCAAACCAGAGAAATCCAAATGTCTAAATCCCAATGCCAAATCAATGCCTTAAGCCCAAAATCCAAAGTTAGGCTTCCGCTTCAGTCGGTTAGCCATTTGAGTTTTGGGTTTGATTGGACATTTGAGCTTTGGAATCTGGATTTTCCTCACCATTTGGGCTTTGCGCTTCACATTCCTACCTGTGTTTGTCTGTGTTAATCCGTGGTTTGAATCACCCGCCGCAGACGGCGGGCAATGGAGGATTTCATGTTTTTCGGAAAGACAAAAACATTCATAATGGACTTCGAAACCGTGGCCGACCCCAGAATTGCCCGGTTCCTGGAGCTCGGCCTGGTATCAGGCAGGTTTGTTGTACCCGAACCGCCGGCTTCAGGCTCGTCGGCCCAGGCCGACCACCGCACCCGTCGGGCCTGGGAAACAATTGAGCGGCTAAAGCGCATCAAGGGTATTGCGGTCAAGCTGAACCGAAGTCTGCTCCAGCGCGATGCGCTGATTGCGACACTGCGCAAGAACAAAGCAACGCTCATCACCGTCAACCCGGACCTGGCGTCGGCCTGCAACGGCATCCCGGTAATCACAACGATTGAAATCTATAGCCTGTTCAAACCGCAATATCTGCCTGGGGCCGAACTGCGGGTAAGAATCTCCAAACGGGGCAAAGAAAAGGACGAAGGCATCGGCTATCTTGAAGGCGGGGTGAAAGTAGTGGTTGCAGACGGCGCAGCAGCAGTCGGCAAGGACCTCGATGTCGTCGTTCAGGGCACTTTGGACACGAATGTGGGTCGGGTGGTGTTCGCCAAACCCAGGTTTACCGATATCACCTGAACCCCAGCAGGCCGGCTCAGCCAGAGTAGTGCATTGTCTTGTTACCGGTGCCACCGGTTTCATCGAGAGGGCGACACCTTTGCGTTGCGCAGGGCGTCCCTGCAATCCAGGCTGTCCACCCTGACCCGATGGTATGAGAACCTTGACCATCTCCATGCTGTGTCATAGAATGAAACCGTGAAAAGAGTCGCGCCTTTCATCCTCGCCATCCTTTTCCTCACGTGCAAAGACCCTTTTGGTTTCAAACCCGAAGACCCGACCAAAATAGACCCGCCTGACCCACCGGTTCAGACCTGCCCTCCGGACGGGAAATTGATTAAGAACTACGCCTATCCTCAGGACGTCGTCTTCAAATGGCAGCCAGTTGCCGGTACCGAATCATACCAGGTGCAGGTGTATACCGATTCAATCCCCAGTGCTCAGACCTTACTGCTTGAGAAAGTCGAAATAACCGCCGGCGAAACAACTATCACTTTCGGCCGTTTCGGCTTCTACTTCTGGCGGGTACGGGCCAGCAGCCGGCGCTGGAAACTGTCCTATACAGACTGGTCGTCTTTGAGCAAGTTCATCCTGCCAAACCCGACCGACTAGCTGGGCTAGACCGGGTACACGAAAACCAGCACCTCACCAATCTTAGGGTGAAGCTCCATGCCCATTTCCTTGAAAACAGCTCGCATCGCTTCACTTGCAGCCATCCCGTCGATTGTGTCTGAACCCCGCTCTTCAGCAACCTGGAACCTGAATGACGGGAATGCACTGATTGCCTGCGTGTTCCCGCCGACATAAGATATGTAGAGGTCCGTGTCAGAATAACGATGCAGTCGCAGAATTAGAAGCCCATCAAGCTTTGACCTCACTCCGTACCCAAATACCGCTTTGGCTCTGACAAGCTCACGCAAATAGCGCTGATTTGCGGTCCTGAACAGCCATGTATACCCCAGAAGCCCCTTGCTCGCCAAGAGCTCCTGGCTGCCTTCCAGGAATTCAAGCGCCTGGGCTACAGAAGGGGTAATCACTCCTTGAGCCGGTTCGCGTCTTCTCGGTCTACCACGGTAGTACCAGGTGCGGAAACAGAAGCGAAAACCCGGCCGCTTGATGATGGCGATTGCCTTCTGGTTAATGGCCGCAGTTGCCAGGCGTAAAGAAACCGGTTGATGTTCCAAGGCTTTGCTGAGTATTCGGAATGAAAGCCGGGTGCCGATTCCTTTATCCTGCAAATCCGGGTCAACGCGCAAACCTTCAAGCCACCATTCTCCTTTTGCCAACTCGGTCGCCTTACCGAAACCTACCAGCCGGCCGCCTGTCTCTCCGACCCAGAAACCCCGCTGCTTCACCCATTGGTCAAAGAACAGCGTGACATAGTCCCATCCCTTCCAGACCCGGGAGCAAATCCTGAAAACATCCGGTTTGTCCCCGGCCCGGGCCGGCCTGACCTTTATTTCCATACCAGTTCCTTTGCCCGCCAGCCCCCTCTGCAAAAGGTGATACCAAGAATTACAGCCTCCACGACAATCGAGACACCGATACCGATCCATACACCCTTAAGCCCGAGCCCGGTCAGATTGGCCAGAATCCAGACAAGCGGAATCTTCACCACCCAGTTGGAGACAAGCGCGGCAACCATCGGCGGCTTCGTGTCACCGGCTCCGCGCTGCGCACTTGCCCAGCCCATACTCAGACCGAGCACCACCAGAACCGGAGCCAGCACCCTCAAATACCCGGTGCCGAACCGGACAACCTCTGTATTGCTATTGAACACAGCCACCAGTGCCGGAGCGAACAAGAAAAGGAACGGCAACACTGCCAGTTGCAGAACAGAGCCAATCAGAGCAACCCGAAGGCTCACTCGAAAAGCAAGGTCTGTGCGCTTCCGGCCGATGCTCTGGCCCACCAGGGCCTCGCCGGCCGAACCCAGCCCGCCCAGATAAATAAACATCACTTCCAGTATCCTGAGCCCGATTCCGAACGCAGCAGTGGCTGCGGTTCCGAACCCGGTCACGACACCGAACATAATCATCCCGGTGAGCGGCCTTGTCACTGCCTGCAGCCCGGCCGGCACCCCGATACTCAGGACCATGCGCAATGTCCTCAACTTGATGCCGCCCTTCAGAATCAGAAGCCCGCGCCGATGCAATATCAGCCCCATCGCCACCAAACCCAGACTCAGACTGCTGG
>JAUWNN010000268.1 GCA_030612625.1 Caldifarciminota bacterium | reverse complement strand
GAGCGGTGCTTGCGGGTGTTCAAGGACCTCACCGACCCAATGCTCGTGGGTTCCGGTCTGGCGATTCTGAAAGTCAATCAGTACCGCTGGTTTGTCCAGGACCTGGCCGGGCTGTTCCGAGCAAAAGCTGGTCTTGACCTGGCATACTGCCTTGAGGGAACCCTACGTAAGTGGTTTGAGCAGGGGCTTGAGCCGAATACGATGCAGTTTCTGCTGTGTGAGGTGTACAAGCGGCTCAAGCAGATGTCCGCTCCGCCCTTTGAATCCTCTCCTTCTGAGGTGAAGCATGGCAAGAAAGAAGCAGTTGCTACCAGGTAAGCCGGGCTCTTCTGCCTGGTGGCCCGGACGTTTCCTGAACCAGGTAGTTGCCGAGTCGGGCGCGCCGGCAGAGTTGCGGCGTTTCTACTTCTGCTTCGCGTCCGAGTTCTTCTACTCGATTACGCGTCGGCCAGCCGGCGAATTTGAGGAGAACACAAAGCAGGTCGTATCGAAATGGTTCAACCGAGGTCTATCCGGCAATCTGCTATGGCAGATTGGTTCAGCGATTATCAGAAAACTTCATCCGCCTCAGCCTCAGTTGAGAAAAGGAGGACAACATGGAAGGACGCAGCAGCAGTAAGAAGCGCAAGGATAAGGAGCGGCCGGTAAGTCCGAGCCAGGGGAACGGTACGGAATCATTCGAACTCCGTTCGGTGCGCCGGGCGTGCCGGAAGTACGATGCCGCGCTCAGGCGGGGTCTTTTGCCCCTGCGGGCTGACGGCGATACCGAGGCTCAACTTGCGCATTACCGCACGTGCCAGGAGCGGCTTGCTCGCCGGTCAACCGAGATAAGGCAACTGCTTTGGGGGCTTTGGGGTCAGGTCTTGATATTTGACTATCTCTTGCGCATCCGGTCATTACTGTTCTGCCGTCGGATGGCAGTTTCCACTTTGCTCCAATCGTCTTTCTTCGCAGTCCTCTTCGTCTGTCCGCTGGTGAGGCCGGAAACCGCGTACCGCTCACGGCCTTTCGCTTCAGGTAGTGATGGGCCATCATTCGCTCCACTGCCATCGTCTGCCAGCTTATCGGCCTGAAGTTGGTTGTCAAGCTGTGCCAAGGGCCTGAGAATCTGGGGCATAGCCGGGCAATGCGGGCCGATTCTGGGCGTCTGAATGGTAGAGACCGAAATTTCTTGTGTCTGCTTTGCCGGTTTCGGGGTATAATACTATGGAGACGGATGAGAAGTCCGTTGCGCCTGGGACGAGTGATTTGCAGTATCTGGGTTCTGCCGGCTGGCATTTCCAGGCGCCTATAGGCCGGCCGGTCTGACCCGCAGCTTCCTGTTCTCCCTGAATCCAAGGCCTGTAGGTATCTAAGCCCGTGAAAGGAGAAGCCTTATGGGTGTCCACAAGGCAGTTAGCACGACCGGCATGAGTGTGAACCAGGCGGTCCTGAATCTGCAGGCTGGAAGGCTGGAAAGAGAGAGTCTCGGGCTCCTTTACCAAGAGTTCTACGGCCCGGTGTTCGGGGTGGTGTACCGGAAATGCGAGGATAGGGAGCTTACAAAGGATATCGTCCAGGATACATTCGTCATTGCACACGAACGGATTAACCGGTTTGACCCGGACAAGGGGGCCTTTTCTACCTGGGTCTGCACCATTGCGGTCAATCTTCTGAGAAAGCACTGGCGACAAGAGGAGAAGGAGCAGAAGTGTCTTGCAGAGTTTGCCCGGGTCTGTCCCAGCTCCTCGCCTGGGCAGGATGAGTTGCGCGAAGATTTGCTCGACTACGAGGAAGCGTGGCAGACATTGCGAAGCCTGCCGGTGCATGAGTTCGCAACCATGCACATGCACATCGGAGAAAAGATGACTTATAAAGAGATGAGCGAGGAGCTGCGATTGCCTGTTCGTACGCTGAAGTACTATAATGAGAGCGGGGTGAAGCGGGCGCAGAAGGCATTCCATGCCGCGATGACACGAAGGCGCCTGGCCAGTCTGGCTCCCAGACACAGAAACCTGAAGGACAAGCAGGATTAGTCCGTGGTTTTGGAGGTTGCCAATGAATCATCATCATGAGTTCCCGGCCATTGAGGAGGAGCAGATTGATGTGAGCGATGAGTATCTTGATGCATTTGCCGAGTTCACCGATGCCCTGGTGACCGGCAAGAACCCGGACCTTGAGGAGCATCTGAGCAAGTATCCCCAGTTTGTAGATGAATTGCGGCCTGTTCTTGAGACCGCAATCTGGGTGCGTGAAGAGTTTCAGCGGTTCAAGCGCGAGTACCCGGACGTGGACATTCTTGATTTGCTCGACATGCCCGAGGAAACCAAAGCAATGATAAGAAAGGCAAGACGCCGCAAGAAAGATTAGCACGGGTCGCAGGCATAGCCCCGGTCTTTTGGCCGGGGCTTAAGTTATTAGTGTCTGCTTTGACCATTCCGGGATATAACTCTGTGGAAGCGCTCTTTGACAATTCGGAGCTCTGCAGCAGGGCCGGGCAGTACGGTCCTGTTGCTGCGACGGCCGCCCTGTTGCGGCCAGGGCGGCCACAGCCGCAGAAAGGAGGTGAACTCTATGTCAATGGACCCTGCCCAACGCATCGCCAAGTGGAACGCGAAGTTCAACACCGAGCGGATTAAGGGCGTACTCGACGACATGCGCGACCGGATGTACGCCAACGTCCAGGCGGTTTTTCCGATGCTGTGCGCGATGGAGCTGCAGGTGAAACAGGTCCTGGATGGCCAGGGCGTTGTTATCACCAGCTACCCGTTCTACCTCGCCTTTGCCCGCGAAGTGTGGAGTCTGAAGCGGAAGGAAGTGTCGGGCGAATCCCTGGCAATCGAGGTTGCGACCTTGCTTGGCAAGTGGGTTTCCCGAGGCTACTCCCAGTCCGTGCTTGAGGCGATTCGGACCCAGGTGTTCGATGTCAGCGCTCCGGTCGGACCATGATGCGAATAGCTCGACTTCCTCCTGGTCCTAAGTTCCGCTAGACGGATACGGACGCCCGGCGGGTTTGCTGCCGGCCCGCCGGGTTTTGTCTGTTCTGAGAGCATCCGGAGACCGCCACGTTCGCTCGCGGTGACACGAAGGGTCAGGGTGTCATCTTGATGGGTCCTAATCCGCTTGACACCTGGTTCTGTTGTGGTTAAGTATATAGTGGCAAGTGGCTCTGCTCTTGCAGGGCCTTGCTTGCTTGATTCGGGTTACATTCACAGGCGTGCCGAAAGCGCCTTGGTTTCAGAGATACAAAGGAGAGGAGGTAGAGTGATGAATTTGAGAAGGTACATTCCAGCAACAGTGTTTGTGTTCTGCGTCCTGCCGTCCGTGTTGACGGCTCAGGTTGATACCGTCTGGGTCGCACGATATGACAGCCCGATAAATAGCGGTGATTGGGCACAAGCGATGGCTGTGGATGGTTCGGGCAATGTTTATGTCACAGGCTATAGCATCGGTTCAGGCACCAGGAGCGATTATGCGACAGTAAAGTATGACAGTGATGGGAATGAGCAGTGGGTTGCCAGATATGACGGCCCGGGAAATGACGAGGATAGGGCACAAGCGATAGCTGTGGATGGTTCTGGCAATGTATATGTCACAGGTAGAAGTTGGGGTTCAGGCACTCGGGAGGACTATGCGACAATAAAGTATGACAACGACGGGAGCGAGCAATGGGTCGCAAGATATCCCAGCCCGCGCAGTATTAAAGAAGAGCAACC
Source organism: Caldifarciminota bacterium (assembly GCA_030612625.1). Taxonomy (GTDB): domain Bacteria; phylum Hydrothermota; class Tepidihabitantia; order Tepidihabitantales; family Tepidihabitantaceae; genus UBA3079. The sequence goes on along the minus strand of JAUWNN010000268.1, from coordinate 34 downwards.
AGCGATAGCCGTTGAAGGGTCGGGCAATATCTAT
>JAUWNN010000013.1 GCA_030612625.1 Caldifarciminota bacterium | reverse complement strand
ACGCTCCTTGAGCAATAATAAATCATGCATGCATCGAACATACTCTAAAACCTCACACTTGTCTTTAATCCAACACTGTCAAGTATGACATTTTCCCTGTGTGCTTAGCCTATGACATTATCCCTGTGTATTCACACGTTCCTCTTCAGGATTGACAGCTGCACATTCGGCCTTAGCATTCATGTTATGAATGAAAGCGGACGGGCGTTTGTGTGCTTGGTGGACTTTGAGTCTGTGCGGCCTGCACTAAGTGAACCGGTAGGTTTAACTTCCTCGCGTCTCCGCTGGTGTTTTCGTGGACCACACTATTGAGGAGCGATGCTATGAGGAAAGTGGTTTTTTCTGTTTGGCTGGTGAATCTGTTTTTACTGATGACGATGGCCCACGGTGAAGTCAGCCTGATCGAGGGGCGGCTTTTTGCTGATGCCCTGATTTGGGCGAACTGTCACTGGCAGCAGACCGAAGTGATAGGATTCACGGACAGCCGTTTCGGCTTTTATCGGCGCGCGGCGTTTATCGGATTGACCGGACGCATTAGCTCGGTTACCTCGATGCGGCTCTACTGCGACGTCGCCGACTTCTTGGGGCAACCTGCATATGATCTGTATGTCAACTTCCTCTGGCCTAGCGGTATCGGGCTGCGGGTCGGGCAGTTTAAGCCACCGCTGGGAACTGAAGCGCTGACTAAACCCGACAAGCTCAAACTCATTGAGTATTCCCTTCTAAAACGATTCTGGAAACCATACGACCCGCGCGACGTGGGAGTAATGGTGAACTACGGGCGTAGCTGGTTCGATGTCTCGGCAGCGGTTATCAACGGCAACAGCAGGAATCGGGCGGGTGATGATAACAACTGGAAGGACATCTGTGGTCGTTTGGTGCTGAAGCCTTTTCCCAGCTTCGGCTTGCAGTTCGCGGCTTCCGGGTACTACGGCCAGATGAGAATCGAAACGCAAGACCTTTCATTTCGCCGGTTCACCGGGGAGTTCAAGCTCGACCAGCAGTATCTCCAGTTCCTGGGTGAGGTCCAGCACGCCAAGGTTCCGGGTGGTGACCTGAGATTCTACATAAGGAATTCTTTCTATGTCCAAGCGACCTATCAACTTTCTGAGTTGCTGGAACCGGTTGGCCGATTTCAGATGGAGTTCCAAGTTGAAGACAAGTACGAAATGGGTCTGACCGGGGGTCTCAATTTTAAGCTGCTAGGCGACCGGCTGAAGGTGATGGTGGACTATGACTACTGGCGCAAGCGGTCGGCGTTGTGGTCTACGCTCAACGGGTCTGAGCACAAGTTCCTTCTACAACTTCAGGCGGCTATCTGACCTCGGACCACCGGTGTATTTGGTTCTGTTTTCTTTTGCTGCAGCGTTGCGTCGGGAAGGTCCCAACCGGTCATTCCAATAGTTCAATTCAGTCGGACCTTCCGCGGATACCTCATGTTTTCGGACAAATGTGCTTTCTTCACAAGCCGGACTTCTGGTTGAAGAACAGGCTTGTTGGGGATTGTCTGTACATTGACAGTATGAATATGCTGCAACTTACTGCAACAATCTCATGGGATGGTGTCAAGCCTAAGACTACCCTGTTTGGACCACAATCGCTTGATTTAGCAAGAACGCGAGCTATGTTGGTTGCTATGTTCCGATTGAAATTCTGATGTCCAGCTCTTGGGAAGTACGTTAATGCGTAAATGTCGTATCGGAATTGATGGCCGAAGCCTAGTGCGGGAAAGAGTGGGCATTGGGAATTACCTAGCCAATTTGCTTTCGGAACTGGCCCGTCTTGATAGTTCTTTTGAATTCATTTTGTTTGTGGACCGACCGATACCTCCACCCGCTGACGGTATCAGGGTCGTACAGGTTGGAGCAGGGCGCGGGAAAGAAGGAGGCTGTGCTAAGACGTATTCTGTCTATTGGTTTAACTTTATTTTGCCGAAAATTCTCCCGAAGTACAAAATCGAAATTTTCCATTTCCCTAATCATTTGTTGCCGGTTTTCTATCACGGGCGGAGTGTAGTCACGGTACACGACCTAGCATTCTGGCACGTGCCGCGGTGCTATGGCATAGCATATCCGCAATACATGAGGGTATTCCTTCCACGTTCGTTGCGACGAGCTGATGCCGTTATCGCCGTCTCCGAATCAACATGCCAGGACCTTCTTGCAGCAGTCACAATCGATCCCCAGAAGGTTAGAGTAATACCCAACGGAGTTGACTCTATTCATCGATGCGTTGCAGACGCGGAGTTGCTTGCTGATTGCCGGTCATGCCTTAAGCTACCCGCTCACTACATTCTATACGTTGGAACAATTGAGCATCGGAAGAACGTTCAGGGACTGATTCGTGTGTATGCAAGACTGCGAAAAACCGGACAAATTTCATGTGACCTAGTTCTCGCTGGCAAAGACGGAATTGGTTCTGCTGAGATCAAAAGAATCCCGGAGGCGCTGGGTGTGAAGTCCTCGGTCCATTTCCTCGGGTATGTTCCAAAGCACTATCTGTCGGCACTGTACACTCTAGCTGAGGTTTTTGTTTATTTATCACTTTACGAGGGTTTCGGACTGCCGGTAATCGAAGCAATGGCCTGCGGTCTGCCGGTGCTGTCTTCAGATACGCCCGCGCTGGCCGAGGTTGCAGGTAATGCTGCGCTCCTAGTAGACCCTAATGACTCCGAACGAATCGGCAAGGCCCTGTTAAGGCTTCTGAGAGACAGTGAATTGAGAGCCCGTTTGGCGGCTACGGGCTTGCGTCGGATGCGCCTCTACACTTGGCGCTCGGCGGCCGTGAAGACGCTGAAAGTCTACAGGCAGGTTTTGCGATGCGCAGGATCCTTGTAGTTTCGCCGTACATTCCGGTCCCGGCAGCAGGCGGTGGCGGGACTAGCTATTACTATTATTTGCAGGGTTTGGCCCAGCACTTCGAGGTTGATTTTGTGTGCCAATCCAAACCCGGAGAACATACCGCAGAGGATTTGCGTGAACTGCAGCGGTTCTGTGCGCGGGTTGAAGTGGTGAAACCTGACAAACTTCGTTCCTACATGAACTGCCTTGTGGCCTTGGGTGAAGGCGGTTCTCTGAGGGTAGCCTATGCTGGTTCCAGCGTCATGCGGGGTCTTGTCCGACGACTGGCCAGGGAACGTTGCTATTTTTGTGCCATTGCCAGCCACGGGCGAATGGCGCAATACCTGGACGGCCTGAGCATTCCAGTCAAGATTCTGGACTTCCATGATATCGTGTCGTTCCGCCACCGGTTGCTGATGAAGTATTCCCGCAACCCCATCAGCTGGCTTGTGAACTTTGTTGAGTTCCTGCGCATCCGGCAGTTCGAGGCAAGCCAGGTCGAACGGTTCACCCAGACTTGGGTTTGCACGGGCGAAGAGTTGAAGAAAATAAGGCACATCACCGGCCGGGGGGATATCCGCGTTGCCCGAAAAGGGATAAAGGTTGATGATTTTCGTAGCATCCCTCGCTCAGTTGACGACTGGGCGGTGATGTTCTCCGGTCAAATGAGCTATGGTCCGAACGAAGATGGCGCGCGATTCCTCCTCAACGAAATCCTGCCTTTTGTGCACCGGCGTCTGCCAGGAGTCAAATGCTGGTTCGTTGGAGCAAACCCACCAGGCTGGTTGGTGGCTAGGGGCCGCGGCGACCCGAGCGTCGAGGTGACGGGCCGGGTTGAGACGATGGTTCCATACTTGCGAAAGGCAGCGGTTTTTCTGTGTCCTCTTCGGGTGGGAACCGGAATTAGGATAAAGCTGCTCGAGGCGATGGCGGCCGAGTGTCCGATCGTGACAACTTCGGTCGGTTATCGGGGGATTGAGGCTGTTCCTGGTAGGCACATTATCGTTGCCGATACAGCTCAGGATTTCGCTGAGGCGGTTATCGCGTTGCTTAGCAGCCCCGAGCAAGCACAGGCGCTTGCTAGGGAAGCTTACCGTTTTGTCCGCAACAACTACGACTTGGAGGTTATAAGCCAAGAGGTCGCGGCTCTCGTTTGGGAACCAGTGAGTACCTTTCTGCGGTGAGAGTCCACCCGCCAGCCAGACCGGGTGCGATAGCTTTGCGTTCAGCAGTTTATGTCGTCTGACGGAGTACTCTGGAGAGGATTATTCTCTCAGCTTCGATTATGTTCTTACTTCTGTCGTACCTTTCTATTGAGGTTTTCCTACCAGCGGCCGACATACGTTGGTAGAGAACTGAGTCCTGCAGAAGCCGGATAAGAGCATGAACCAGGGCTTCCGAGTTTCTCTCCGGGACCAGTAAGCCGACGACTTGATCTTCGGTGAACTCGGAGATTGACCCTGAAGTGGTAGAAACCACCGGGGTGCCGCAAGCGATGCTCTGGATGTTTACCATCCCGAGTTGTTCAGCAGAGCCAGTGGTTCTGCCTGATGCATGGATTGTGATTGAGGGCTGAGCTACTACTCGTGCTGCTCGGAAGAAACGAGGTAAGTCTCGGTTGTAGATAACACCGAAGAGTGAGACTGCGTCTTCTAGGGCGTGTTGGCGGACAAACTTCCTTACGTAAGTAACTAACGGGCCATCGCCGATGAAGACCAGCTTCGCGTCCGATATTTGCTTTCTTACCGCCAGGAAAGCTTCCAGTAAGTACTTAATGCCCTTTTGTTCAACAATCCTACCTACGAAAAGGATCGTGTTCCGACCGAATCTAGGCTCGGTTCCATCTCTGCGCGGCGAGAAATTCTTGAGATCAACTCCCCAATTCGCGTATAGATTGCTGACTACCTTACGTTTGGGGATGCCAATGGCAGCGAGGTGCTGCTTGGCACCTCTATTGGGCGCGAAGATAAGCTTTGCTCCCCTTGCGTAAACGGTCATGAATCTCTTGAGAAGGGGAACCAGGAGCCAGTCCAGCCTTATTCCTCCTATACTGATGTTCTGGAACTTAACCTCAGGGGGTAGGTTTTCAAACATGGGAATGAAGTATGGGACTCGTAGCAGCTTGGCGGCCATCCAGGTGAATGCCGATAAGTAGAGTCCCCAAGGTACGTAGTAGGGTTCAGAGCCCTGTATTACCGAAGGTCTAATAATTAGGGTTTTTCTTAGTAGACCGAGCCAGTTCTTGAAGCGGAATGACCGAATACCCATTGCTGCTGCGGTAAGGTCTCTAGCATGATGGTGGTAGAGATGCCAAACCTCAAGCTTTCGGAAGTTCTTCAAGGGCTCCGAGAAGTCGGCGCGCGCAACCGGACTGAGGATTAGTAGCCTTGGCTTGCGTCCTGCAGAGGGCCCACTTTCTTCCTCTGTTGGTGTTTTTCTTACATGGGCTAGCATAACTAAATCATGGCTTCTCAGATCAGTGGTAGATGAACTCAAGGAAGAATAGCTCACGTGGGTAGATTGTCAAGTCTTCGATCTTCCTCAGAAATAATCTACCCGAAAGGAAGTTGTTTACTCGGAATTGATCTTCCCATGCAGCCAGCAATTCTGTGGGCCGTCGGCACGTGCAATCCTGTGCCGGATGTGGAAAATAACGCATGGTTTCCACAATACCCAAAGGCGTATGTACCTGGGAGGGCAAGATGAAGGTCATCCTGAAGAACGCGCCGCGCTACCGCAGAGCCCGTAAGAAAAAGAAGTCCCGCATCCTCGACGAACTCTCCGCCATCCTCCACTTCAACCGGAAGTACCTGGCACTGCTTCTGCGAAGCTCCGGCAGGTCTGTCTATACCCATTACGGGACCCGGGTCATTGCCGACCCCAGAGTATCGCTCGCCTCACAGCGAGGCAGGAAGAAGGTCTATACCACCGACCTGGCACCTCATCTTGGAATCATCTGGAAGATGGCCGGCTGCATCTCGTCGGTGCATCTTTTCGCTTTTATCCGTGCCAACCACGACTTCATCTTCAGTCACCATGACCTGAATGGCCTTCCCAAGGAAGTAAGAGGCAAACTCTTGAAGGTAAGTCATGCCACTATCGACCGGCTGCTCAAACCAATTCGAGATAAAGCAGAACTCCAGCAACGCTACAAACGCAACCCTCACGCCTCCTGGCTCAAGAAGACTATCCCGGTCCAGCCGTATTGGGAGAAGCCCGATAACGCCTTCGGATACCTGGAGATAGACCTGGTGCATCACTGCGGAGAGAAACTTCAGGGCCAGTTTGCCTATACCCTCACCGCTACCGAGATAACAACAGGCTGGACTGAACTGCGAATCCTTCCAAACAAGGCGCATATCTGGGTCGAGAAGGCACTGGAAGACATTATCAACTCAGTGCCTTTCAGAGTAACAGCACTGCACTCGGACAACGGCGGCGAGTTTATCAACAGTTTCCTGGCGAAGTTTATCCGGGACCGCGGCATCCCCTTTACCCGGTCCCGGGTGCTTCACAAGAACGACGCGCCCTATGTCGAGAGCAAGAACTGGACGTTGGTCCGGACGTATGTCGGGTATCGAAGGTACGACACCGAGCGTGAGCTTGCGATACTAAAGCGGTTGGAGCGGCTCATCGGTCTGAAGCACAACCTGTTCATACCGACGATGAAGCTTGTAGAGAAACGTCGGGAAGGCGGCAGAGTCTACAAGCGCTACAAGACCGAGATTCCCCGCAACCGGCTCCTGGAATCCGGCAAGCTGACGAAGGGACAGAAGCGGCGGCTGACCGGGCTGCGGAAGTCCACCGACTACTTCAAGCTCATCCGACGCATCGACGACCTCATGCGCAAGCTTGACCAAGCCTACCAGAGTAAGTACTCTGCCAGGAGGACAGCATGAATCCAACAGCCCGACTTGACATTTCGGGCAGATCCAATTCTGAGGAAAGACGGGCTTTGGTCGGTGGCCGGATACTGCAGTTGTGATACGCCTTTGCTGATGGGAACGGGTCGAAAGCTCCGTGTGATACCGCGAAGCAACAGGCTGCGGGATATGAACGACGCGGCCGTCAGTTCGGTCCATCAACGAACCAGAGGTACTTAGGTTTGACAATTGCGCTGCTGCCGATAGGATGAGATCGGAGCCAGCAGTGATAAGAATCTGCGTTATTCTTTCGTTCTTCCTTGTGAATCCTGCGTGTCCTCTAGTGAGGGCCTACGAGATCAATCCTGTGAGTAAGCGGTGGTCCGGCCAAACCTCGGGAGGATCCATTTCTCAGGTTGTCACCTGCAATTTCGACGAACCGGTTTACTGCGAGCTGTTCGTTGGCGAAAGCGACGAGGTCAGCTACCGCGCGGATGTCTACTCGTATCCAGCCGGTGTCGTGGCACTGGCGACTGGTGTCAACATCAACCCGAAACCATATACGTGGCTGCGATTTGACCTGAATGCTGTGTTCGCAGATTCCTTTGTCAAAGGTCGGAGGTATGAATTCCGCTTCACTCGTGACGATGAAAGCATCAACTACTACTACCAGGACAACAATCCATATCCCGAGTTCGGGTGGATGAAAGCGGGCAGCGACAGCACACCCTTGAAAGGCCTCGCCTGCCGAATATACGGGCGGATGGACGCGGTGGACCCGAGATGGTGGGGTGCAAATGCGAATCTCGAAGGATTGGCAAGGTGTGGACGTGACACTCAAGCCATTCGCGAGGCCGTCGTGGTCGGGCTCCGGTGGGTGAGGGATGATTTCGCCTCTTGGTATGAACTCACGAAGGACACAAGTCATGTAAAGGAAACGTGGCAGAAGTACAGCAACAGCGGACTCGACATACTGGGGATTCTTTGCTATGGTAGTCACGATCCTGCAATTACTACAAGACCCCAGGATTCTAGTGTGCTGCCGGAGGACTCGGGTTTCTATCCACCCCGAAACCTATTTGCTGACGTCACTAGCGACAGCAATCACTGGGCACGCTACGTTCAAGCCGCGATGGAGGTTCTGTCAGATGTGAAATACTGGCAGGTGTGGAACGAACCGAACGTTAGTTTCATCTACTTCGGCAATCCGGACCCCAGATTCTACAAGGGCGACATTGCGGGCCCCTTGGGAGGCCGGTGTGTTGATACGCCTCGAGAGAGGTGTAGTCTGTATGTTCGGATGTGCCGTGTTGCCAAGAGAATCGCCGACTCGTTGGCCGGGGTTGACGGAGTTGAACGCAGGATCGTTGCCGGCTGCGTGTCCGGCCTGACGACCACTTCGAGAGACGTTGGACTGAGCCAGGGTGTTGAGTGGTTAGGGGATATGCTCGAAATCAGTGGCAGAGAGTACGGCGATAGCGACAGCTGCTTTGGCGTCATTTCCGTTCATCCATATCAGTCCTACGGAAGAGTGTTTGATGCCAGGAAGTTCCAGGATGATTTGGACACCGCCTGGGCAGTAATCCAGGCGAAGAGCGACAAGGACCGGGAACTGTGGGTGACCGAGATCGGGTGGGGTCTCTACCAGTGGTCCGAATCTCTGCAGCAGTACAAAGACATCCGTGGGGCCACGCCTGAATTGGTTGCGAACAACCTGTGCAAATTCTACACCTCGTCGATTGGAAGTCAGCTTGATCCTCAAGGCAGATATGATCGCGTGTTCTGGTATGAGCTAACTGACCGCCGAGGCGTTGATCTGCGCAATGGGGGTTTCGGATTGCTGGATTCTTCGCCCGGCCAAAGGCGAAAGCCGGCTTCGTACGCCCTTGAGCAGCTGATCGATAGACTCGTGGGCAGGCGATTGAACCGACGTTTGGTTCCGGATGACACAAGGGATGATGAGGTTCAGGTCTACGAGTTCGAGGACACTAAGGGACGTCGGTTCTGGGTGTGCTGGAGCAACGATACGGGGAGTTCGACGGATGTTGAGATACCGGTCAGAACTGATGAACTGGCTGCAGAGAGCTTGGCGTATGATGTGGAAGCGTCGGCGTTTGAGGCCAAGCCCGACCTGGACGGTTGGCTGTCGTTGGGCTTGAATGAGCGGCCGGTGTTTGTCTGGGAGACCGGGCCGGCCGAGCGGCCGGATTTGGTGGTGGATAGTGTAAAGGTAGCGCCAGAAGAACCGGAAGTGGGAAAGGTAATGATGGTGCGTGCCTGGGTCAGAAACACCGGCAGTAGGGCTACGCCCGAAGGCCTCGGGACAAAGGTTGATTACTATCTTGAGGGTGACCTGTTTGGCAGCGACCAGTCAATTCAAGCAATCAGGGCCGGAGAGACCAGGTGTTTTGAGTCCGGATGGACCGAGGTGCTTCCAGACATGCGGGGTCCGGGTCTGTTTTCGGCAAAGGTGAATCCATGTCAGCGTTTCGTAGAGCTTGACGTAGACGACAACGCGGGGTACGCACGTGCTGAGGTTCTTCAGTTGTCCGAGCCATAACCCGGACGCTATGACGAATGGTGGGGATGTCGTTCTGCTGATGGATTCCACTCTGGTAGGTGGGGTTTCCAAGCAAGAGTCGGACATGCAGGTCGCGAAGCCAAGGTCCTGCGCATGCGACTCGAAGGGCAGTAGCTGGTAGAATGGGAAGCTACCGATGCTGTTCCGTCAATCCGAGTTGGAGCAGGACGGACGTCATCGCCTGTCTGTTTCCCATCCGGCACAATGCGGTCTGCGGAGGGCCGAGGCAATGAATTGCTGCCCTTTGTGTCAAAACGCCACCAATGTGGTTCTTGTTAGGAGACAGGGCGGCTACGACGTCCTGTATTGCTCGGATTGTCGACTTCAGTTCTCCAATCCGATGGATAGCCCTGATGCCGCGTTCTATCAGCAATGTTCGCTGTACCAAGTTCGGTCCAAAGGTGTCCGGTTAGTGGTACCTTCAGATGACTGGCGATACCAGGCATGTCTTGAGTTCTGCGCCCCGAAACCGAATCAGTCACTGTTGGATATCGGGTGCGGCGACGGTGGATTTCTGGTTCTTGCACAAGGCAAGGGATTCGACGTGTTCGGAATAGACATAGACGATAGGGCAATTCGACTGGCCAGAGATGTTCGCAATCTTGAACACGTTAAGAGCGGCTCGTGGGAGAGGCTTCAGAGCGTTGAGGGCTGGCGAGATTTCGACGCGGTTACTCTTTTTGACGTCTTGGAACATGTTTCATCCCCCGTTTCTCTGATTGCCACCGTTTCTGGATTACTCAAGCCGGGCGGGCTTGTGTGCATCACCGTTCCACGATTGGACCGCTACCCCCGGGTTTTCGATGTCGAAACTGATTCCCCCCCCCACCATTTTACTCTGTGGACTGCGAACGCTCTCGATGTACTTCTGAGAAAGACCGGTTTCGGGGAGATTCGGATCATCCCGAAGCCCCTCATGGCACAGGACCTTTTTGGACACGCGTTTTGGCGAGCAAAGAGGCTGGCCAGAAGCGTACGGAAGAAAGGAATTGGTTCCCGCCGTGAAGACTCTTCGAGCGCAGGAAGTAGGTCGACGTCTGCGGAAAGGCGAGTCGTGTCCGAACTCACAAGAAGAGTAGCATCATCCGCCCTGATGGGTGGGCTGGCTCTTGTGAGTTGGTTTCTCAGAGAGTCCCACCTGGGGAGGGGGCATACTCTACTGGCTGTGGCGAAGAAACTCTAACGTCGGCCGGACTGCATTCCGCTCAGCGGCGGCCAGGAAACCAGTGTGGCTCACGCCTTCGTCCGCATCGCTCTTGACGATTTCCCTGTCAGCGATGAGTCGAGCGGAAAAAACGGCGGGTGTCTGTTTCCAGGTTGACCGGCACTGCTGTCTGCATCGTTCGTTGGAAGTGGCGTGAGTCGCCATCCCCTTCGGGTCTGTTCAAGGCTGTGGCTAATCCGGAGCAGCGCTGTGTCGAGCTTGAGATGGACAATAACGAGGCGTATGCATATGCCATTGTCCGCTAGTTCATTGCCCGTGACCTGAACGGCTGCAGCGCATCCCAAGGTATTCTGAAGGAGATGTTCCGGCTGCCGGTTATTCTCGTGGCTCCGGGTATCCTCTGGTGGTGTTTCTGCGCGGGGTGGCCGGGTAATCCGGCAGGTATCCGGTTCTTTTTGTGCGAGCTACAGTTGTCATTGACAGCAACAGGGCCAATGTTATACTTCTCGTCCTTTTCAGATAGCTGGCTAATAGCGTTTATTATGGCTGCGTTGATTGGCGGATATGATGACCTGCGGAACGAGATTCTTTCTCGGTCGGGAGGTCTTTTTTCTGTCTGTCAGGCAATCTATCGTCGCAAACCATGGCGGCCAGGTCTGGTTTGCAGGTGAGCGAATCGACTTCGGTATTGGCTCAGAAGGGAGGATTCGTTGGCGGATGTGAATGGGATTATCGACAGCTACGGCGACAACAAGCGTTTCCTGATAGCGATTCTCCAGGACATCCAGGAGCAGGAGCGCTACTTGCCGAAGGAAGCGTTGTGCCGGGTCGCGAAGCGCCTGAGCATGCCGCTGATTGAGGTGTATGGCGCGGCGACTTTCTACTCCGCGTTCAGCCTGGAGCCGCGCGGTGAGCACGAAGTTACGGTGTGCGTGGGTACGGCGTGCCACGTCCGGGGCGGCCGGCGAATCCTTGAGGAGTTTCGAGCGTCAGATTGGGGTTCAGGCCGGGCACACGACCGATGACCTTCAGTTCACGCTTGAGACTGTGAACTGCCTGGGTTGCTGTGCTATCGGGCCGGTTGTGGTTGTGGACGGCGAGTACCACGGCGAGATGACCTCGAACCGGGTCAAGGCCCTGGTCAACGGATGCCGCAAGCAGGAGAAAGCCGAGGCGTGATGAGCAAGTTGAAATCATTTCAGGAACTGCAGGCACTCCGGAAGAAACTGTCCGGCGAGCAGCACCGTGACCGGCCGACGATTGTGGTTTCCAACGGCACGTGTGGGCGGTCCCGTGGTTCGGACAAGGTATACGCCGCGTTCGAGGCCGGTATCAAGGAGCGCAAGCTCGAAGACAAGGTGAATCTGCGCGACAGCGGGTGTCACGGATTCTGCCAGGCCGAGCCGAATGTTGTGATTCTCCCGGGCATCAGATGCCCGGAATCCGGGGCTGCCCCGGATTCCCCCAGTTCGGACTCCGGACTCCCGAAGGGATTCCCGTCGTCGGACGACGGGGTTTTCTACGCTAATCTGAAGCCGGAAGACGCGGCCGAGATTCTGGACGAGACTATCAAGAACGGCAAGGTTGTGGACCGGTTGTTGTACGAGGACCCGGGAACCGGCAGCAGGGCCGCGAAGCTCAGAGAGATGTCGTTCTATCGGAAACAGAACCGGCTGGTATCCGGGCGTAACCTGCAGTTTGACCCGACCCGCATTGAGGACTACCTGGCAATCGGTGGGTACTCGGGTCTGGCCAAGGCGCTGGGCATGGAGCCGAACGCGGTGACCGATGAAGTGTTCAAGTCCGGGCTGCGTGGCCGGGGCGGCGGCGGATTCCCGACCGGAGTGAAGTGGCAGCGGGTCGGGGCCGGCAAGGAGAAGTACATTATCTGCAATGCGGACGAAGGCGACCCGGGTGCTTATATGGACCGGAGCCTGCTGGAAGGGAATCCGCACGGCGTGCTTGAAGGGATGGTTATCGGCGCTTATGCGATTGGCGCTACCCAGGGCGTGATTTACGTGCGGACCGAGTACCCGCTGGCCGTGGCTAATGTGACCGGGGCGATTGAGAGCGCGCGCAAGCTCGGGCTGCTGGGAAAGGATATCCTGGGCAGCGGTTTCAGTTTCGACATAACGATTGCCCGGGGCGCGGGGGAGTTGACCGATGCGGCAGCGGCCAGGTCTATTTTCTCCCCAGCACCTCCATTACCGTGTCGAAAAGGGTGTCCGGCGTTACCCAGTGAAGTTTCGCCTTGACGCCGCTGAGCTTCTTCTTTGCTTTGGCCATCACTCTTTCATGGCAGATAACCAGCACCGGGATTTGGTGGATTTTACAGGCGGTAAGAAAGTCGCCGGGTCTTGTCTTCATTTCGGGCGGGGCGATGAGCTTATGCAGATAGGCGATGACAAGTGCGACATTATCCGTCTTGGACAGGAGGCCAATGTACTTGCCATGGTTGTCCCAGCCATTGCTCAGAGGGATGGTGTTGATTCCGAGGGCGGCACAACGGCTCAGTATGAGCGGGTCCGTGCCTGCAAGGTAGCCGATGTTTGGTTTCATGATTTCTCCTTTTCAGTATCTTACAGCTAGAATTCGAAGTAGTCAAAAGGGAACTGATGGGTGTGGCTCTCGACAGGTTGACCGAGGCGGCCAGGAGGGTATAATTCTCGCCTTGTTCCCGTGTGGGGCGGGTCGCGGAGGAAGGGCGCAAGTCTGTAACAGGCTCTGTTTCAACAGGAGGATATGATGTCAGATGCGGTCAAAGCCTTTATGAAAGGCATCAAAGCCAAGAACGCGGGCGAGACCGAGTTCCATCAGGCTGTAGAAGAGGTAGTCACTTCGTTGCTGCCGTACATGGTTAAGCACTCGAACTACCGGAAGGTCCTGCGGACTGCCTTCAGTTCCCCCAAAGGCGGCTGTCCTTAACTGGCCGATTGACCTTTGGTAATCAGGCTGGTAGGGCGGAGGAGGCAAAGACGTGGGGGTGTTGACTAAGCCGCACGGGCGCAGTAACCTTGTGGCTGCTGCGGCCCACCAGGCTGGGGCGCAGAACTTGGAGTTTATCATGCCAGACAGCAACGGACCCGGCACTGACTTGAGCCGCACCCGCACCGAGGTGGCTGATTCATGGCTGCCGGGTGTTCCCGGCAGTTTCCTTGCTCTCTCCAGCAGGATTCTCAGTATGGCCAACCGGGGCGTCCCCAGGGTGAAATTCCTTCGGTCAGCGTCCCATCTCATTCTCGACTTTACCGAGTGCGCATTGGTTGAACTCCGGGTCTGGGGTGGGGATGTGAGTTACCGCTGGAGAGCACAGAACAAGAGACCCCGAGTATACGACTTCGAGCTGTCTGCCGGAGGTTCCGACCAGGAGACCGCCTGCCGGTTTGAGGAGAACCCGGTGTTGGAGAGAATCTGCCGTGCGGTTGCACGGGGCGACGTTTCCAGGAGCCTTCGGAGCTTCACCAGGAAGGGTAGCTTCTGGTGCTCGGATACGAGCAAGCCCGTGTCCATCGTACCGGACGAAGTCCCGGTCCTGGTCGACGTCGGCGACAGTGCACAGCCGGTCGCGGTGATTGCGTTCACCATTGACGACCGCAGCTCCGGCCTGATGGTTCTGGCCGGAGGCAGACTGGGGTGCTGCACCGAAGATGAGATCGTCCGGATGGAGGAACTCGTCAAGACAATTGGTCAAGCCATTGCTGACCGCCGCGCCCAAGCTGCTCTGCGCGAGAGAGTCAAGGAACTGGCCTGCCTCTACTCTATCGCCCAGTTGGCCGGGAAGTCCCGCCCGATGGATGAGGAACTGCTGTCTGGGGTTGCCGAGCAGTTGAGAGTGGCCTTTCAGTACCCGGACAGCGCCGCCGTACACGTATCTCTGGACGGTCTGGTGGGACAGGCCGGAGGCTGGGAAGAAGGCGGTCCCACTCTTCAGACGGACATCGCAGTCGGCACTGAAAAGCGGGGGGCTATACTCGTCAACTACCCATCCCCGGGCCACGAGATTGAAATCGACCCGTTCCTGCCGGAGGAGACAAACCTGATAGAGGCCGTATCCCGACAGATCGCCCTGCTTGCGGAACGCCACCAGGCAGGATTGGAGAAGAACCGGCTGACGGAGCAGTTGCGACACGCCGACCGGCTGGCGACAATCGGTCAGATATCGGCAGGCCTTGCCCACGAGCTCCACGAGCCACTGGCGCGCGTGCTTGGCTTTGCGCAACTGGCGGCCAGGGCCTCAGACCTCCCGGGGCAGGTGGCAAAAGACATCGGCCGGATAGAGAAAGCAGCACTGCACGCCCGCGAAGTAATCAGGAAGCTGATGTTGTTCGCTCGCCAGACCCCGCCCCGAACTGACGCGGTCAGTCTCAATGAGCTGGTGCAGGACGGGCTTTTCTTCCTCGAGGGGCGGTGCGCCAAGAACGGAATCGAGCTGGAACGGAGTCTCGATAAGGGCCTTCCCGACGTCGCGGCCGATTCCAGCCAGTTGCTTCAGGTTCTGGTCAACCTGGTTGTGAATGCCATGCAGGCGATGCCCCATGGTGGTAGGCTGACGATAGCGACCTCCTGTGACGACGACCGGGTAAGACTCGAAGTATCCGATACCGGCGTGGGCATGACGGATGAGGTCCGCAGACGTCTGTTTGAGCCTTTCTTTACCACTAAGGACCTGAACGAAGGAACGGGTCTGGGGCTGGCCGTAGTGCACGGCATAGTTGCCGCCCACGGTGGGACGATTGAAGTCGAGAGCACGGTCGGAGTGGGCAGTCGTTTCACCGTCTCCCTGCCGCGCACCGCCGACAGTACTGACCATGGAAACCCGGCAGGAGGGGACTAATGACTCAGAAGGACAGCAAGGAAACCGTACTCGTAGTCGATGACTCCGAGGGGACGCGAGAAGTAATCCGACGCAACCTCGAGGGAGCGGGCTATCAGGTTCTGGGCGCTCCCGGTGTTCCTGAGGCGATCGCGACAATGAAACAGAGTCCGGTCGACCTTGTGATAACTGACCTGAAGATGCCGCGGGTCAGCGGAATGGACCTGGTTCGTCACGTACGAGAGAACTACCCCAACACCGAAGTTATGATGATTACCGGCTACGCCACAGTGACGAGCGCGGTTGAAGCGGTCAAGGTAGGTGCGGACGAATACCTGTCCAAGCCCTTCACGGACGGGGAACTTCTCGGGGCGGTACGCCGCAGCCTTGCGAAGCTGCGGGTGCGGCGTGCAGGGCGGGAGTCCGGCGATGCGGTCAAGGCACCTCACGGACTGGCAGGTGAGTCCGAAGCAATGCAGCGGGTTTTCCGGGCGATCTCCAAAGCCGCGACTACCGTAGCCACCGTGCTTGTCACAGGCGAAAGCGGGACCGGCAAGGAACTGGTCGCCCGCGCAATTCACTACTCGAGCGTCCGTTCCACTTCGCCATTCGTGCCGGTGAACTGCGGCGGTATCCCGGAGGGTCTGCTTGAGAGCGAGCTGTTCGGGTACATGAAAGGAGCGTTCACCGGCGCGGCCGAGACCCGGGCCGGTTTCTTCCAGACTGCCGAAGGCGGGACCATCTTCCTGGACGAAATCGGGGAAACCAGCCAGTCCATGCAGGTCAAGCTGCTGCGAGTGCTTCAGGACAAAGAAGTATGCATGGTTGGCGACACCCGCGCGCGGAACGTGGACGTTAGAATCATTGCTGCCACGAACAAGGACCTCCTTGCCAGAATCAAGAAGGGCGCGTTCCGGGAAGACCTGTTCTTCCGAATCAATGTCATTACAATCGCAGTTCCGCCGCTACGCGAGCGCGGGGAAGACGTGCTGCTGCTTGCCCGGCGGTTCGCGCAGAGGTTCGCTCGGGAATACGAGAAGCCGACGCCGGAATTCACCGACCGGACGCTCGAGGCCATTCGCTGCTACTCCTGGCCCGGAAACGTGAGGGAGCTTGAGAACCTGATGCAACGGCTGGCGGTCATGCAGGAGGAAAGCCGCATCGACGTTTCGGACCTGCCTTCCCACATGCGCTTCGCGGTCAAGCAATCGCCTGACTTGACCCGCTCCTTGGCAGAGGTGGAAGCGGAATACATCCGCAATGTACTTTCCAGCGTCGGAGGTAACAAATCCAGGGCCGCGGAGGTTCTGGGCATAGACCGCAAGACTCTCCGTAAGAAGCTGGACGCCGTCAGCAAGCCCCGAGCAGAGTAGTAGCCAGATGGGGAGTTTCTCCCCACTGGTCAGGTATTCCCCACCTTACTGGCATCAGCCAGGTTTGATACTCACCCGGATTCCTGTCCGGTTGATGGATTCACTCAGACGTAATCCATTGGTAGGTAGTCACTTAAAGCCTGCAGTGCGGGTCCTTGGAACCTTGAAGGAGCACGGACTGGTTCTTGGCATGGTAGATGATAGCTGTTAGGGTAGATGAAGCAGATGCAAGAAACGAACGAATTCCAGGAGTCCGGGCCTGCCGAAGGACTCACGACGCAGGTCCGCCTTGACAGGACTACAAGCGCCGACGCCGACCGGACGAAGGCGGGACAACAGGAGGTTACCATGTCAGTAGCCGGAGTCGAAGCCGCAAAGCGGCGGAAGACAGAGCCTGCCGCGGAAAAGAAAGCCACGTACACGGGTCTCTGCGCCAACTGCAACAACGCCGAACACTGCACCTACGCACAAAACGCGAAGAAGCCGGTGATGTACTGCGAAATGTACGACGGGTACTCACCAGAGCCTGCCCGTGCCGACCTCAGTGAGGTGCTGCGTCCTGACCCGTCCGAGCTCAGGCCGGAGCTGCCGATGTCCAAGGGTTTGTGCGTCAACTGCGCGAATCGTGACACCTGCATCTACGCCAAGCGCGAGGGTGGAGTCTGGCACTGCGAGGAGTACCGCTAGCAGCCACTCGAGCTGAAGGAGACACCAATGCCAACAGCCATACCAGTTACTACCAAGATCCGGACCCGGACTCCGACCCGGAAAGCCAGCGTCTACGACAACGTGGTCCGCCAGTTCAACCGAGCGGCCGACCTGATGGACTTGGACGAGAACATCCGTAAGATACTGGCAACGCCGGTGAACGAAATCACGGTTCACTTCCCGGTAAAGATGGACGACGGTCGGATTGAGATGTTTACGGGTTTCCGCGTTCAGCACAACAACACCCTGGGACCGTTCAAAGGCGGGATTCGTTTTCACCAGAACGCGGACCTCGACGAGGTGAAGGCACTTGCGACGTGGATGACCTGGAAGTCGGCCATCGTCGATATCCCCTTTGGGGGTGCGAAGGGTGGTATCCGGTTCGACCCCTCGAAGCATTCGCAGGCAGAACTCGAGCGCATCACTCGACGCTTCACCTGGGCCCTGGGTCAGAACATCGGGCCGGAATACGACATACCGGCACCGGACGTGAACACCAACGCCCAGATCATGGCCTGGATGCTGGATACTTACCTGACCTCGATTCCGCCTCAAGACCGGGGTCGGTGCATGCATGTGGTTACCGGCAAGCCGGTCGGCCTTGGCGGGAGCCTGGGCCGGGAGAAGGCAACCGGACAGGGGTTGATGTTCTGTGTTGAGGAGTGGGCCAAGGACCGCAGTTTTGACCTCGCCAAGGCATCCTACACGGTCCAGGGATTCGGCAACGTGGGTTCCTGGGCAGCACGTCTCATGGACCAGCACGGGTCAAGACTCGTAGCCGCAGAGGACGTTACCGGAGCCATCAGCAACCCGGCCGGCATCGATGCCGAAGAACTCACCAAGTACGTAAAGGACAACCGCGGGGTGTACGGTTTCCCCAAGGCTGTGCCGGTCGACCATGAGGCCTTTTTCTCCACCGAAGCCGACATTTTCATTCCGGCGGCGCTCGAGAACCAGATAACCGGCCAGACGGCATCCATGCTGCGCGTCAAGATGGTGGCCGAAGGCGCGAACGGACCCACGGACCCGTTTGGCGACATCCTGCTTCGGAAAAGCGGGGTCGACGTCCTTCCCGACATCCTTGCGAACTCAGGTGGTGTGGTCGTCAGCTACTTCGAGTGGCTGCAGAACAAGCGCAGCGAGTACTGGGACCTTGACGAAGTGGACGGCAAGCTCCACAGGAAGATCGTGGCTGCGTATCAGCGTGTGCGAAACGCCGCCAAGGAATACGACACCGACTGGCGCACTGCCGCCTACACGGTGGCGCTCGCCCGGCTCCAGAAGGTGTACGAGGCCCGAGGCGTCTTTCCATAGTCCGACACGTCCCTCCGCCGGGCCGATGGTCTGAGCGGGGACGTATCCTCCGAACGCAGGGGCCGGTGCCCCTGCGTTCCTGTCTCACCGAAGGCTGTCAGGCTTCCCCGTTCCGGCTGTCCTGGAAACCCGGGGAAGTAACCCTCTTGGCGCACTTGCGGCTCCGGTTGAGTCACATTCGGTCGCTTCGAGGATAGTCCCCATCCGGGCGAAGGTCATCCTGACCCGCTGACCGTCTACCGTTGACCACACCCGGTTCGATATGCCGGCAGGTCTGATTCCGAGGATGGATACCCAGTACCATTGACGCAGTCGTGCTAATCAGGCAGGTTGACCAATTCGTTCCAGCCGCTATAATTCTCGCCGTTGAGTACAGAGGCAGGGGTGGATCCCGGGTCCGGAGGGCAAGCCCAACGGCAACTGTGAGTCGCATGTTCTAACAGGAGGACACAATGTCGGACCCAGTCCAGGCCTTTATGAAAGGCATAACAGCGAAGAACCCGGCCGAGCCCGAGTTTCACCAGGCGGTCGAGGAAGTGGTCAGTTCTCTGATGCCCTATCTTGATAAGTACCCCAAGTACCGCGAGGCCAAAATCCTCGAGCGGATTTGCGAGCCGGAACGGGTAATTATGTTCCGGGTGCCGTGGGTTGATGACAAAGGTGAGGTCCAGGTCAACCGGGGTTTCCGGATTGAGATGAACTCGGCAATCGGCCCTTACAAGGGCGGGCTTCGTTTCCATCCGACGGTCAGCCTGGGGATGCTGAAGTTCCTTGCGTTCGAGCAGGTGTTCAAGAATGCACTGACCACCCTGCCGATGGGCGGTGGCAAGGGCGGCTCGGATTTTGACCCCAAAGGCAAGTCTGACAATGAAGTGATGCATTTCTGCCAGAGCTTTATGAACGAGATGTTCCGGCACATCGGACCGAACACCGATGTGCCGGCCGGTGACATCGGCGTGGGCGCGCGCGAAATCGGTTTCCTTTTCGGCCAGTACAAGCGGCTGCGTAACGAGTTCACCGGTGTCCTTACCGGCAAGGGGAGAAACTGGGGCGGCAGTCTGATTCGGCCTGAAGCGACCGGGTACGGCGCGGTCTATTTTGCGGCCGAGATGCTTGCCACCCGGGGCGAGACGCTGAAAGGCAAGGTCTGTCTTGTTTCAGGCTCGGGCAATGTGGCTCAGTTTACGGTCGAGAAGATAAACCAGCTCGGGGGCAAGGCGGTCACGCTTTCCGACTCTTCGGGCTATATCTATGACGAAGCGGGCGTTGACAGCAAGAAGCTTGCGTTTGTGATGGAGCTGAAGAACGTGAAGCGCGGCAGAATCAAGGAGTATGCGGACAAGTACAAGGACGCGACCTACACACCGCTTGACCGGGAACGGGACCATAACCCCTTGTGGAACCATAAAGCCGACTGTGCTTTTCCGAGTGCGACCCAGAACGAAATCAACGCCAAAGACGCTGAGAACTTCTTGAAGAACGGGGTCTATGTGGTGAGCGAGGGCGCAAACATGCCTTCGGTCCCGGAAGCAATCGGGCAGTACTTGGACAAGAGGATACTGTACGGGCCGGGCAAAGCGGCCAATGCGGGCGGGGTTTCGGTTTCGGGTCTGGAGATGTCCCAGAACAGCCTTCGGCTTTCCTGGCCACGCGAAGAAGTGGACCAGCGGCTCCAGGGAATCATGAAGGCGATTCATGAGCAGTGCGTGACCTATGGCAAGGAAGGCGACTGGGTCAACTACGTGAACGGCGCGAATGTCGCCGGGTTTGTCAAGGTTGCGGATGCAATGCTTGACCACGGAGTGGTCTAGGCCGCATCTGTAAGACACTGTGAAGAAAGCGGGAGGGCAGGATGTCCGCCCTCCCTTTGGTTGGGACCTCTTATACCGGCCCGACCGGCGCGATGGGTGTGTATACCTATTTTGAGCGGCTGGCCCAGGGATTGCGCCAGATGATGGCCGGGTCCCGGAAGTTCAATCTGGGCGTGTTCAGCCGGGACGACATCGCATCGCTGACTCCGGAGTGCGCGGCGATTTCCGGGATTCCGCATGTCATGGACGTGGACAAAGCGGAAGTCGAGAAAATCCTCAAGAGCTAGCTCGTCCGGATAGAGACAACAAGAAAGCGGGAGGGCGTGGATGCACGCCCTCCCGCCTGTTTCGGGCTGTTACCTTTCGGTCTTCAGCCGATTACGGCCCGACCGGTGCAGGGATGTTGTACACCTCGTTGCGGATGGCCTCAAGCACCGATTGTGACAGACCTCACGCAGCTTTGCGCCCAACCCGTGCGTAACCTGAATTCCGCTTTTTCTGCATCTCCATTGCCAAATCGCTCCATGTCCATTCTACTGATTGGTATAATCCAATAAGGGCCAGCTTTGCTGTCGGTTGCTGTCGCGGATGATGCCAATATGCCACAACTTAGGGACTTAGCCGAAAAGGTAGGTGTTCAGAAGCAATACCCAGGGGTCGTATAGGGGGGCGCTTTCCGGGTCGCTATCAGGGTCGCTCTCCTTGCGGCTCTCCAGGTCGTGCTCAAAACTGCTGTCCGTACCGCTCCCTGCACCGCTTGCTGAATCGCTATCCGGGCCGCTTGCCCGGTCGTCTTCAGAGTCGTCCTGTGCCCCGCTTTCCGGGCCGTTGCGAGAGTCGCCTGGCGAATCGCCTTCCGGGTCGTCTCCCGAGTCGTTTCCCAGGTTGCTCCCGAAGTCGCTCTCCAAGCCGCTCCCCAGAGTACCGTTCAGCGCATCCTCTCTTCCGTCTGTACTGCAACTTGGGCGGTCCGTTTGTTCAGATTACAGCCTTCTTAGCCGCAGAGCCAGCGCCGCCCAATGTCATTCCGAGGGAGCGTAGCGACCGTGAGAATCTCTGGGCCTGCGCTCTTTGTCATTGCGAGGCGAAGCCGTGGCAGTCTCGTTCCTGACAGCAGGAGGCATTCCGGTATTGTCGAATTCCATGGAGAAGAATACCTCGGCCGGCAAGACTTGCAGCGGAACCGGGGACTCGCAAGAGATAGGTAGTGCGTCTCTGAAACTTCTGATTCGACCGGCCTTTTTTGTGTAGATTATGACACAGCGAGTTGCGTCTTGACACGCTCTTTGTAACTCCTTGGCCAGCCGGACTTTAGACGGAGAAACCCGCCTTGTTGGCCCAAAAAGTGTCTCACGAAATGAGAATAGCAAAAACCGGGCTGATGGCGTTTGTCCTTCTAAGGTATGAAGGTGCGATACTTACATCCACAAGCTGCCACAGGCTGTTGCAGGCACAGGCATTGCAGTCTAAGCAGACGTAGACCACAAAGAGAGTAAACAAATCAGCAAACCTGGGCATTGATTCAGCCGAACGCTCGGGGGCTTTTGCTCGTCCATTTTGCGAGTGAACTCCGTCTATACGGGGGCGGGATGGAACCGGACGAAACAATGGGGTGCGGACTTCGGAACATGCACAAGTATGCATGGTGCTATTCTGGAAGAAGTCACGCACCCCATAGAATTGTCTGCTTTGCCTATGTCGTGTCCGCCCGTCTTGATAAACCATACCCGCGCATACGGGTTCATGCCAACAGAGCATTTCAGCACAGCCATCAACTCAGACCCGAAGAAGCAGCAGAGGCAAAGGAGAAGCATTGAAGCGAAACATAAGCGTTCTTCTGACTGACGATGACCCCGGGTTGCTGGAAACCCTGGCCGACATCCTTGAAGTCAGTGGATTCGACGTGGACATTGCTGCTCACGGCAAGGACGCCGAGGAGAAATTCCGAACCCGAACTTATGACGTAGCGGCAATAGACATCATGCTGCCGGACATCAACGGAGTCGAGCTCGTGCGCAAGCTTAAGCCTGCCTATCCTGACGCCCGCTTCATCATGATGACCGCCTATCCCGACACCGAATTCGCCCGGAACGCTGAAGCCGATACTGAAGTCCGGGTCATGCACAAGCCCATTGACCCGGACGACCTCATGGCGGTGATACGGGAACTCGCCGGAGCCGGCAAGGACTAGATAATCCGGGACACTTGAGCCATCAGATGGCACCTGCGAGAACGCAGAGCTTCTATTTCCGCTGACCGCATTCCGCGAATGGAAGCGAAGCGGACACTGCCATCCGATGGCAGAACCGCTGTCCGCCCTACCGATTTCCGACTGCAAATTGAAGGAAGGAGGATTGCCACGGCCACCTGCAGTGGCCTCGCAATGCCAGGGACCCTTGGTGGCCTTGGCGGTTCCAATCCGCCTTCCGCTGCCCGCACCCGACTTTGGACTGCGGGCTCCCGCAAGCGGTGGCGCAGCCACGCACAGCCCCGTTTTCGTAGCCGGAAGCGTGCTTCCGGCAGGGCAACGCGGCAGCGCGCTGCCGCACTCCAAATTGGCCAATCCTGGCGAACAAATAGAACAAACAGGGACACTTCCCTATTTCCATCCCCGCCATGAGGATTGACAAGCAAGACAATCAGACGAAGTTGGATGGGTTGGAGTCAGGAGTTTAACTCCAGGCCGGTAATGTATCCCCATAACTCTGCGCGATAAAAGCGAGGGGCGGGAAATCCCGCCCCTCTTCTGACTGTGATTCCGGTACTCAGCGGTTGATGATAACCTTGGCCGTGGCTTGATCCGCGGCGCGCCGGACGAAGTACACGCCCGCGTTCAGTCCTTTCACCGGGTTTGCGCCCGGTGTCAGGTCCATCACCTTACGCCCGGACGCGTCGTGCATGGTCGCCCGCGCGTCGCCCCGCAGGTTCAGGATTCCGCGCACGAACGTGGCGACCACCGGCTGCTGCATTGGCTCGGGCCGTCCGGGCCGCTCCGCGATACCGGTCCAGTCGGTGCGGTCGAAGTAGGCACGTTTGCTGCCCACGGCACGGAGGAACACGATACCGTGCGCACCCGATGCCACCCGCTCGACCGACGGCAGGTAGGCGCTGTACGTATTGCCATCCTGCATGTAGGTCGGCGGGTCCCAGGTGCCGCGGTAGTTGCGCCAGCGGTAGGCCACGCCGTGCCCGGTCTGCGGGTACTGCCAGTACGCCACCGCGACCCCGTCTTCCCAGCGCCCGGTGGCAGCTCCGCTACGTGAGAACCCGAGCGCGGTATCACCCAGTCCGCCCACGTACCACTGGGCGCCGTCACCGTACTGAACCAGGTATCGGGCCTGGGTCACCGAGGTCCGCTGCTGGTCGAACATCACCATTACCGTGTCGTCCTTGATTGCCAGCGCGGTGTACGTGTTCGAACTGGTCTGGGACCCGGAGTAGAGCATGTCGATATCCCCGACCATGTCAAAACCGCACACCCGGACCTTGTTGTCGTTGCGCACGTAGGAGAAGACAAGCGGGTGGGCGGACGGATAGTCGTTCCACTCGACGTCCAGCCCGCAGGCGACGTCGCCCGGTTCGTTGTTGAAGCCGACGGTATCGAAATTGGACGTCACGCATGCGACCACGCGCAACTGCTCGTCATTCGTGGTGTAGGCGACATAGAGCCGGCTACTGTTGGTCTGCTCGTTGGAAGCAAGCGCCAGTTCAGTGATTGTGTCACCGGCCCCGGTCACGCCCGCGGTGAAGTAGGTGCCCCCGTCCGGGAAATTGACCCGCACCCCGTCGCTGGTCCGCAGCCGGTACAGGAAAGCCTGGTTGTGCGCAACCCCGCGCGGGAACCCGATGTAGGCATGGCTGTCCACGATCACGGTCGAGATGCACGGGAGTTCGTAGTTCGCCCCCCAGGTGTAGGTTTCGGCCCAGGTCGCGCCGCCGTCGGTCGAGATGTTGCCGGACCACTTATTGACATTCCCGTCGCCCTCGTACCTCAGGAAACAGAACAAGCGGTTGCCTGTCTGTGTGGCATCCAGTTCCATCTCCTTCACCGAGTCCCGGGTCGACACGAGCACGTCCGTCTCCCAGTCGGTTTCCGGGGCCGGAATCGGGGTCTGCCAGGCGATACCGACGTCCTGCGGGTTCAGTTCCGGGAACAGGGCCAGGGCCGCGTCGTAGTCGCCCGCGTTCCAGAGCGCCTCGATTTCCCGGGCAAGCCTGCCCTCGCAGGCGAGTTCGATCCGGGCGTTGGCCCGCTCGGCCGCATCGAGTCCGGCCAACTGTTCCCAGATCGGCACCGTGCCGACCCGGAGCACGGAACGCTCCAGCGGCACCGCGATGCCCTGGAAACCTTCATCCGCCGGCATCTCGGCAAACGCCGAGCCCGCCAGCGCGATGAGCACTGCACTGATTGTCATGACTCTGTTGGTCATACTCTCTCCTTTATTTTGACTTCACATTCTCCCGAATCCGAACACGCCTGTCAATGTCCGCATCCGGAGAGACGGAGGGAGACAGAGGGAAATAGAGGAGAAATAGAGAGACACAATACGCAATCCGCCCGCCCTGGCGGTTTTCGATTGTCGATTACTCACGGCTAACGGCTGGCAGCCAAAGGCCGGAAGACTGCCACGCTGCGCTCGCAGCGACCTTCGGTCGGATTGCCACGGCTGCTTCGTAGCCTCGCAATGACAGGGGGAGAGACCCTTCGACGCGCTACGCTTGCTCAGGGTGACACCGGGTGTCACTTTGCCTCTTACACTCTGCATTCTGACTTCTTCTTTTTGTGTCCTTTGTGCCTTATATGTTATACTGGGTTCATGAGGCTCATGAAGTACAATTGTGGGACGCTGTAATGAAAACGGAAAGTTGTGACCCCGCCGGGAAGAAGACCATTGTGCCTTTATGGTTCGACCATCACACA